>NZ_JBQENS010000042.1:52500-54945 GCF_052044465.1 Pseudomonas sp. 22490
GAAAAGAACCCCGGAGAGGGGAGTGAAATAGAACCTGAAACCGTATGCGTACAAGCAGTGGGAGCCTACTTGTTAGGTGACTGCGTACCTTTTGTATAATGGGTCAGCGACTTATATTCAGTGGCAAGCTTAACCGTATAGGGTAGGCGTAGCGAAAGCGAGTCTTAATAGGGCGTTTAGTCGCTGGGTATAGACCCGAAACCGGGCGATCTATCCATGAGCAGGTTGAAGGTTAGGTAACACTGACTGGAGGACCGAACCCACTCCCGTTGAAAAGGTAGGGGATGACTTGTGGATCGGAGTGAAAGGCTAATCAAGCTCGGAGATAGCTGGTTCTCCTCGAAAGCTATTTAGGTAGCGCCTCATGTATCACTCTGGGGGGTAGAGCACTGTTTCGGCTAGGGGGTCATCCCGACTTACCAAACCGATGCAAACTCCGAATACCCAGAAGTGCCGAGCATGGGAGACACACGGCGGGTGCTAACGTCCGTCGTGAAAAGGGAAACAACCCAGACCGCCAGCTAAGGTCCCAAAGTTGTGGTTAAGTGGTAAACGATGTGGGAAGGCTTAGACAGCTAGGAGGTTGGCTTAGAAGCAGCCATCCTTTAAAGAAAGCGTAATAGCTCACTAGTCGAGTCGGCCTGCGCGGAAGATGTAACGGGGCTCAAACCACACACCGAAGCTGCGGGTGTCACGCAAGTGACGCGGTAGAGGAGCGTTCTGTAAGCCTGTGAAGGTGAGTTGAGAAGCTTGCTGGAGGTATCAGAAGTGCGAATGCTGACATGAGTAACGACAATGGGTGTGAAAAACACCCACGCCGAAAGACCAAGGGTTCCTGCGCAACGTTAATCGACGCAGGGTTAGTCGGTTCCTAAGGCGAGGCTGAAAAGCGTAGTCGATGGGAAACAGGTTAATATTCCTGTACTTCTGGTTACTGCGATGGAGGGACGGAGAAGGCTAGGCCAGCTTGGCGTTGGTTGTCCAAGTTTAAGGTGGTAGGCTGAAATCTTAGGTAAATCCGGGGTTTCAAGGCCGAGAGCTGATGACGAGTCGTCTTTTAGATGACGAAGTGGTTGATGCCATGCTTCCAAGAAAAGCTTCTAAGCTTCAGGTAACCAGGAACCGTACCCCAAACCGACACAGGTGGTCGGGTAGAGAATACCAAGGCGCTTGAGAGAACTCGGGTGAAGGAACTAGGCAAAATGGCACCGTAACTTCGGGAGAAGGTGCGCCGGCTAGGGTGAAGGATTTACTCCGTAAGCTCTGGCTGGTCGAAGATACCAGGCCGCTGCGACTGTTTATTAAAAACACAGCACTCTGCAAACACGAAAGTGGACGTATAGGGTGTGACGCCTGCCCGGTGCCGGAAGGTTAATTGATGGGGTTAGCGCAAGCGAAGCTCTTGATCGAAGCCCCGGTAAACGGCGGCCGTAACTATAACGGTCCTAAGGTAGCGAAATTCCTTGTCGGGTAAGTTCCGACCTGCACGAATGGCGTAACGATGGCGGCGCTGTCTCCACCCGAGACTCAGTGAAATTGAAATCGCTGTGAAGATGCAGTGTATCCGCGGCTAGACGGAAAGACCCCGTGAACCTTTACTGTAGCTTTGCACTGGACTTTGAGCCTGCTTGTGTAGGATAGGTGGGAGGCTTTGAAGCGTGGACGCCAGTTCGCGTGGAGCCATCCTTGAAATACCACCCTGGCATGCTTGAGGTTCTAACTCTGGTCCGTGATCCGGATCGAGGACAGTGTATGGTGGGCAGTTTGACTGGGGCGGTCTCCTCCTAAAGAGTAACGGAGGAGTACGAAGGTGCGCTCAGACCGGTCGGAAATCGGTCGCAGAGTATAAAGGCAAAAGCGCGCTTGACTGCGAGACAGACACGTCGAGCAGGTACGAAAGTAGGTCTTAGTGATCCGGTGGTTCTGTATGGAAGGGCCATCGCTCAACGGATAAAAGGTACTCCGGGGATAACAGGCTGATACCGCCCAAGAGTTCATATCGACGGCGGTGTTTGGCACCTCGATGTCGGCTCATCACATCCTGGGGCTGAAGCCGGTCCCAAGGGTATGGCTGTTCGCCATTTAAAGTGGTACGCGAGCTGGGTTTAGAACGTCGTGAGACAGTTCGGTCCCTATCTGCCGTGGACGTTTGAGATTTGAGAGGGGCTGCTCCTAGTACGAGAGGACCGGAGTGGACGAACCTCTGGTGTTCCGGTTGTCACGCCAGTGGCATTGCCGGGTAGCTATGTTCGGAAAAGATAACCGCTGAAAGCATCTAAGCGGGAAACTTGCCTCAAGATGAGATCTCACTGGGAACTTGATTCCCCTGAAGGGCCGTCGAAGACTACGACGTTGATAGGCTGGGTGTGTAAGCGTTGTGAGGCGTTGAGCTAACCAGTACTAATTGCCCGTGAGGCTTGACCATATAACACCCAAACAATCTGA
>NZ_JBQENS010000043.1:0-54370 GCF_052044465.1 Pseudomonas sp. 22490
CCGAACTCGAAATGGATGCTCGGCGACTGGGGCGGCAAGCGCACCGAGCTGCTGGAGAAGGGCTACGACTTCAAGCTGGAGTACGTCGGCGAGGCGGCGGCCAACCTCGACGGCGGCTATGACGACGACAAGACCGGACGCTACACCGACCAGTTCGCCCTGGGCGTGCACATGGACCTGGAGAAGATCCTCGGCTGGAAGGCTACCGAGTTCCAGTTCACCGTCACCGAGCGCAACGGCAAGAACCTTTCCAACGACCGCATCGGCGACCCGCGTGCCGGGCACATCAGCTCGGTGCAGGAGGTCTGGGGCCGCGGGCAGACCTGGCGGCTGACCCAGCTGTGGCTCAAGCAGCAGTACTTCGACGGCGCGCTGGACGTGAAATTCGGCCGTTTCGGCGAGGGCGAGGACTTCAACAGCTTCCCCTGCGATTTCCAGAACCTGGCCTTCTGCGGCTCGCAGGTGGGCAACTGGGCGGGGAGCATCTGGTACAACTGGCCGGTCAGCCAGTGGGCGTTGCGGGTGAAGTACAACTTCGCGCCGGACTGGTACGTGCAGGTCGGCGCCTACGAGCAGAACCCGTCGAACCTGGAGACCGGCAACGGCTTCAAGATGAGCGGCAGCGGGACCAAGGGCGCGTTGCTGCCGGTGGAGCTGATCTGGCAGCCGAAGGTCGGCGCCGAGCAACTGCCGGGCGAGTACCGGCTGGGTTACTACTACAGCACGGCGAAGGCCGATGACGTCTACGACGACGTCGACGGCCAGCCGCAGGGGCTGACCGGCAACGACTTCAAGTCGCGCGGCAGCAAGCATGGCTGGTGGGTGGTGGCGCAGCAGCAGGTCACTTCGCACAACGGCGATGCCTCGCGCGGGTTGAGCCTGTTCGCCAACCTGACGGTCCACGACAAGGCGACCAACGTGGTGGACAACTACCAGCAGCTCGGGGTGGTCTACAAGGGTCCGTTCGACGCGCGGCCGAAGGACGACATCGGCCTGGGCATCGCGCGCATCCATGTCAACGACGATGTGAAGAAGCGCCAGCGCCTGGTGAACCAGGTGAACGGCATCGACGACTACGACAACCCGCTGTACCAGCCGCTGCAGGACACCGAGTACAACGCCGAGCTGTACTACGGGGTGCATGTGACCGACTGGCTGACGGTGCGGCCGAACCTGCAGTACATCAAGCAGCCGGGCGGGGTCGACGAGGTCGACAACGCGCTGGTGGCGGGGATCAAGATCCAGACGGTGTTCTGATCGTCGCGTTGCCTGCTCCGGTGTTGTGCCTGGACCCGCCCGAGCGTTTCGGGCGGGCCGTTTTTTTCCGGCGACCGCTCTTCCCGGCTGCCTGTTACAAACCGACTACGCTTTTCCTGTGCCGATCATTTGGGGCTTGCGTGCGAAATGTAGTAAAACTACACGGATGCACGCCCGGGCTTTCCGGGAAGGGGAGAGGGTAGGACAATCGGACATGCTTGAGCATCCGCTGCAGCGTTTCTTTCATTCCATGCGGGCCAAGCGACCGTTCGACTGGGTACGCTTCCAACGTCGCGATCTGCTGTTGATCGACCATCCGCTGTGCCAGGCCGTATTCAGTCGGCAAGGGGCGCAGCTCCTGCATTTCCAGCCGCAGGGCGAACGCCCGTTGCTGTGGTGCGCCAGCGAATGGCCGGCCCTCAGCAGCGCGCCGGTGCGCGGCGGCATCCCGGTCTGCTGGCCGTGGTTCGGCAGCCATCCGAACGGCAGCGAATGGCCGCAGCAGGGCTGGGCGCGGCAACGCGAATGGCGCCTGCTGGATGCCTACGCCGACGAAAGCAAGGTGGTGGTGAGCTGGCAACTGGACCTGGAGGACTGGCACGTGCGCCTCGATGCGCGCCTTGGCCAGCGCCTGGAGCTGGAGCTGTGCAGCTACCATGAGGAAGACGACGATTGCCTGTTCAGCTTCGCCCTGCAGCCCTACTGGCGGGTCGGCGCGCTGAGCCGGGTGGTGGTGCACGGCATGGAGCTGGAGTCGGCTCGCGGCCAGCGCGGCGCTTCGCGGATTCCGGGAACCTGGATACCGCGCGGCGCGGTCAAGCAGGTGCTCTACCATCCCGGATCGCTGGTGCTGGAGGACGGCGGCTGGAACCGCCGCTTGCGGATCGACAAGAACGTCAGCGCCGGCAGCGTGATCTGGCACCCCGGCAGCCGCCCGGTGGAGCAGGTCGAGCCGGGCGAAGCGGAACGCTTCCTCTGTATCGGCGCCGCTGGCTACCGCCCGGGCGGGCTGATCCTGGCGCCCGGCGAACGCATGCGCCTGAGTCTCGCCGCCGGCCTGCAATAGGCGGGCGGTCAGTTGTCCTCGTCGAGGGGATAGCGGGTTGGCACCAGGCTTTCCTTGATCCGCCGCAGGTGCGGCTGGAAGTCCACGCCGCGGCGCAGGGTCACTCCGGTGGCCAGTACGTCGAGCACGGTGAGCTGGACGATCCGCGAAGTCATCGGCATGTAGATGTCGGTGTCTTCCGGCAACGGGATGTCCAGGCACAGGGTGCTGGCCCTGGCCAGCGGCGAGCCGGCGGCGGTCAGGCCGAGCACCGAGGCGCCGTTCTCCCGCGCCAGGTGCGCCACCTCCACCAGCTCGCGGGTGCGTCCGGTATAGGAAATCACCACGAACAGGTCGCCGGTATGCGCCACCGAGGCGATCATCCGTTGCATCAGCACGTCGGCCTGGGCGCTCACCGCCAGGTTGAAGCGGAAGAACTTGTGCTGCGCGTCGAGCGCTACCGAGGCCGAGGCGCCGAGACCGAAGAAGTGGATCTGCCGGGCCTGGATCAACAGGTCCACGGCGCGGTCGATGACGCGTGGGTCGAGCAGCTTGTGGGCGCTGTCGAGGGAGGCGATGGTGTTGCTGAAGATCTTCCGCGTATAGGCTTCCGGCCCGTCGTCCTCGGCTACCGCCTGGGTCACGAAGGCAGCGCCGCTGGCCAGGCTCTGGGCCAGCTGGATCTTCAGTTCCGGATAGCCGCTCATGCCGAAGGAGCGACAGAAGCGGTTCACCGTCGGTTCGCTGACCGCTGCCGCCTGGGCCAGGGCGGCGATGCTGAAGCGGGTGGCCTGCTGCGGGTTCTGCAGGATGACCTCGGCGACTTTGCGCTCCGCCTTGTTCAGTTCGTCCAGGCGGCTCTGGATCTGCTCCAGCAGGTTTTTCATCCGGGTTCCTCGTGTTCTGTCGGCCCGGCGGGGAAGGGCCGGCGGCGGCGCCTATCCTAACGTCAGGCCGGCATGCGACCAACAGCGTGGCGGGCTGGGAAAAATATGTTGTTTAATTACTACATATTTGTCTTAATTGCGCAGTGGATGGCTCAATATCACTCAATATTTGGTTGGTAACAACAAATGCCTGATGTCCGCGTTCTGCCTCGCACGTTAGCGCTGTTCGGTGCGCTGGGCGATCTCGCCTTGCGCAAGCTGTTCCCGGCGCTCTACCAACTCGATCGCGAGAACCTGCTGCACCGCGATACCCGCGTCCTGGCCCTGGCCCGTGACGAAGGCGCTCCCGCCGAACACCTGGCGACGCTGGAGCAGCGCCTGCGCCTGGCGGTGCCGGCGAAGGAGTGGGACGACGCGGTCTGGCAGCGTTTCCGCGAACGCCTCGACTACCTGAGCATGGACTTCCTCGACCCGCAGGCCTATGTCGGCTTGCGCGAGGCGGTGGATGACGAACTGCCGCTGGTCGCCTACTTCGCCACGCCGGCCTCGGTGTTCGGCGGCATCTGCGAGAACCTCGCCGCCGCCGGTCTCGCCGAGCGCACCCGGGTGGTGCTGGAGAAGCCTATCGGTCATGACCTGGAGTCGTCCCGCGAGGTCAACGAGGCAGTCGCCCGGTTCTTCCCGGAAAGCCGCATCTACCGGATCGACCATTACCTGGGCAAGGAGACGGTGCAGAACCTGATCGCCCTGCGCTTCGCCAACAGCCTCTTCGAGACCCAGTGGAACCAGAACCACATCTCCCACGTGGAGATCACCGTGGCCGAGAAGGTCGGCATCGAAGGCCGCTGGGGCTACTTCGACCAGGCCGGGCAACTGCGCGACATGGTGCAGAACCACCTGCTGCAACTGCTCTGCCTGATCGCCATGGATCCGCCCAGCGACCTTTCGGCGGACAGCATTCGCGACGAGAAGGTCAAGGTCCTCCGCGCCCTCGAGCCGATTCCCGCAGAACAACTGGCTTCGCGCGTGGTGCGTGGGCAGTACACCGCCGGTTTCAGCGACGGCAAGGCAGTGCCGGGCTACCTGGAGGAGGAACATGCGAATCGCGACAGCGACGCGGAAACCTTCGTCGCCCTGCGCGTGGATATCCGCAACTGGCGCTGGTCGGGCGTGCCGTTCTACCTGCGCACCGGCAAGCGCATGCCGCAGAAGCTGTCGCAGATCGTCATCCACTTCAAGGAGCCGCCGCACTACATCTTCGCTCCCGAGCAGCGTTCGCTGATCAGCAACCGGCTGATCATCCGCCTGCAGCCGGACGAAGGTATCTCCCTGCAAGTGATGACCAAGGACCAGGGCCTGGGCAAGGGCATGCAATTGCGTACCGGCCCGCTGCAACTGAGTTTTTCCGAGACCTACCACGCGGCGCGGATTCCCGATGCCTACGAGCGTCTGCTGCTGGAGGTCACCCAGGGCAACCAGTACCTGTTCGTGCGCAAGGACGAGGTGGAGTTCGCCTGGAAGTGGTGCGACCAGCTGATCGCTGGCTGGGAACGCCTGAGCGAAGCGCCCAAGCCGTATCCGGCGGGGAGTTGGGGGCCGGTGGCCTCGGTGGCCCTGGTGGCCCGCGATGGGAGGAGTTGGTATGGCGATTTCTGAGTTGAAGCTGCCGGCCGGCGTCGGCCTGCAGGTCTGGGGCAGCGCCGCCGAGCAGGCCCGCGGCCTGGCCGCCGAGGTCGCCGGCCGGTTGCGCTCGGCGCTGGCCGAGCAGGGCCAGGCGCTGCTGGTGGTGTCCGGTGGGCGCAGTCCGGTGGCCTTCCTCGAAGCCTTGAGCGAGGAGCCGCTGGACTGGTCGCGGATCACCGTCAGCCTGGCCGACGAGCGCTGGGTGCCGGAGTCGCATGCCGATAGCAACGCCGGCCTGGTTCGCCGCCACCTGCTCCGTGGCGAGGCGGCGAAGGCGCGCTTCATCGGCCTCTACCAGCCGGCGGCGAGCCTGGAGGAAGCGGCCGAGCTGGCCGACCATCACCTGCACGAGCTGCCATTGCCGATCGACGTGCTGGTCCTCGGCATGGGCGACGACGGCCATACCGCCTCGCTGTTCCCGAACAGCCCTGGCCTGGACCTGGCGATGGATCCCCAGGGGACGCGCCGTTGCCTGCCGATGTGGGCGCCGAGCGTGCCGCACCAGCGCCTGACCCTGCCGCGCGCCGTGCTGGCGGCGGCGAAGGTGCAGCTGCTGGCGATCCAGGGCCAGTCCAAGCTGGCCACCCTGAACGCCGCGCTGGCGGTCGAGGACGAACGGCGGATGCCGGTTCGCGCCTTCCTCCGCGCGCCGCTGACGATCCATTGGTACCCCTGAGTGGCGGAGCTGTAACCATGCACAACCTTGAACAGAAGACCGCCCGCATCGACACGCTGTGCCGGGAGGCGCGCATCCTCCCGGTGATCACCATCGACCGCGAGGCGGACATCCTGCCGATGGCCGATGCCCTCGCCGCCGGCGGCCTGACCGCCCTGGAGATCACCCTGCGCACGGCGCACGGGCTGACCGCCATCCGGCGCCTCAGCGAGGAGCGCCCGCACCTGCGCATCGGCGCCGGCACCGTGCTCGACCCGCAGACCTTCGCCGCTGCGGAAAAGGCCGGGGCGAGCTTCGTGGTCACCCCGGGTTGCACCGACGAGTTGCTGCGCTTCGCCCTGGACAGCGAAGTCCCGCTGTTGCCCGGCGTGGCCAGCGCTTCCGAGATCATGCTCGCCTACCGCCATGGCTACCGCCGCTTCAAGCTGTTTCCCGCCGAAGTCAGCGGCGGCCCGGCGGCGCTGAAGGCGTTCTCGGGACCATTCCCCGATATCCGCTTCTGCCCCACCGGAGGCGTCAGCCTGAACAATCTCGCCGACTACCTGGCGGTACCCAACGTGATGTGCGTCGGCGGCACCTGGATGCTGCCCAAGGCCGTGGTCGACCGCGGCGACTGGGCCCAGGTCGAGCGCCTCAGCCGCGAAGCCCTGGAGCGCTTCGCCGAGCACCGCAGACACTGAGACTGCCCGCCTGGGCATGCCCGGCTTCGGCCGGGTTTTTTTATGCCGTCCGGATTATCCGGGGCATGGAACGGCTAACGTCATCGGCGTTATTCGCCGATGCGCCGGCGTTCCCGCAGATAGTCGCCGAGCCGGCTCTGCAGGTAGGGTACGGCCATGGCATGCGCGAGGTAGGCGTCCACCTCCATCAATCGCCAGTATTGTCCTTCGTCGCCGAAGCGGATGGCCTCGAACTCGCGGTCCTCCAGGCGCGCCACCAGGAAGTAGGCGAAGGGCGCGCTGCCGCTGGTGCTCGGATACTGTCGCTGCCATTCGATACGAGGTTCTTCCAGGCGGATGGAGAACTCTTCCTCGAGTTCGCGCAGGGCGCATTCGGCAGGCGTCTCCAGGCCCTCACGGCCGCCGCCGGGAAAGTCCCAGTAGCCGGGGAAGGGAATGCCGGGTTTTTCGTCGCGTTTGTAGACGACCAGGTGGTCGCCATAGAACAGCGCCAGCTTGGCGCCGCTGAAGGGAGGGACATCGTGCACCGGGGCCTCCGGGTGGCGGGGTGGGTGAACCCGGCCTAGTCTAGCGGGATTGTCCGGGTTTCCGCCCGGGGACGGTGCTTTGTCCTGACGAAGCGCGTATGATGCGCGCCCTTCGATTCGTTGCCAGCCACACCGGGAGGTGCCCAGATGAACGATACCCCAGAGAATCCCCACGTACCGGTCGGGGAAAAATTGCAGAAAGTCCTCGCCCGTCTCGGCGTCGGTTCCCGGCGCGACGTAGAAGTGTGGATCGCCGAAGGTCGGGTCAACGTCAATGGCAGCGTGGCCAGCCTCGGCCAGCGGGTCGACAGCCACGATGCGATCACCGTCGATGGCCACCTGATCCGCCGCGAAGAGGCCGCCGAGAGTGTCCGTCGCGTGCTGATCTACAACAAGCCGGAAGGCGAGGTCTGCACCCGCGACGATCCGGAAGGCCGCCCGACCATCTTCGACCGCCTGCCGCGCCTGCGCACCGGTCGCTGGATCAATGTCGGTCGCCTGGACATCAATACCACCGGCCTGCTGCTGTTCACCACCGATGGCGAACTGGCCAACCGCCTGATGCATCCTTCCTATGAGATGGACCGTGAATACGCGGTACGGGTGCGCGGCGAGGTCACCGAAGAGATGATCGAGCGCCTGCTCAACGGCGTGATGCTCGAGGACGGCCCGGCCAAGTTCAGCGATATCCAGCAGGCGCCGGGCGGCGAAGGCTTCAACCACTGGTACCACTGCGTAGTGATGGAGGGCCGCAACCGCGAGGTGCGCCGGTTGTGGGAATCCCAGGGGTTGGTGGTCAGCCGCCTCAAGCGGGTGCGTTTCGGCCCGGTGTTCCTGACCTCCGAGCTGACCATGGGCCGCTACCGCGAAATGGACCAGCGCGAGATCGACATCCTCAGCGAGGAAGTCGGCCTCAAGCCGGTGGCCCTGCCGGGCATGACCACCAAGGCGCGCGAGAAGGCCGAACGCCAGCAGCGCAAGCAGGCCCGTCCGCTGGCGCGCAGCGAGCGTCCGGAAGCCGGGCGCAAGCGTGCGCCGCGGCGCGAGGACGGCGAAAATGCCGCTCGTCGCGCGCCGGCTTCGCGTCCCGCGCGCGGTCCGCAGCCGAGCGCCGAGCGCAAGGGGCGCGAGCAGGGTACTCCGGTTGCCGAGCGGCCCCGCGAGAGCAACCGCAAGCCGCGCCCGAGCAAGCCGCGCGACGAGCGTCCGGCCAGCGCGCCGGGCGACAAGCCGGCGGCCCGCAAGCCGCAGGTCAAGCGGCGGCCGAAACCGGCCGGCGACGGTATGCGTCCGGGCTTCCGCCGCTGAGCGGAAAGCGCCCTGGAAAGGCCCCTTCGGGGGCCTTTTTCATGCCTGGGAATCGGTGTCTAATGGTCGCCCGCACACAAGGAGGTGGTGAAATGCACAGGATCCTGGCTATCGCGCTCTGCATGCTATGGAGCGTCGCCGGGCTGGCCGCGGATGCGGCGATGCCGGCGCAGAGCTGCGCAAGCCTTGGCGAGGCGACGGCCGGCCCCGAGGACAACTTCCGTCCGCCGCTGGAGGGCGAGGTGATCGACAAGGGGCGCGCCTATTTCCACAGCGCGCCGCGTGCCGACTGTGTCACCGGGGTCTTCGTGATTCCCGGCGACTTCATCACTGTCTACAAGCCGAGCGGCGAGTGGCTGAACGTCATGTACGTGGCTCGAGACGGCAAGGAAACCAGCGGCTGGCTGCTGGAGAAGCGCGTCCGCTTGCGCCAGGCCTATGGCGGCCCGGACGAGCCGGCGCAGCCATAAGAGGCAGGACCTTGGCGGAAACCGTGACTGCGCCGGTGAGAGCCGTTGCTACTGCCGTCGCCCGATGCGCCCGCTCCGCGCTTCGGGGTGTGCGAGTCGGCAAGCCTCAGGCGCAGCGCAGGCGGTTGCGGCCGTCGCGCTTGGCTTCGTAGAGCGCCTCGTCGACCCGTCGCAGCAGGTCGTCGCTGCCTTCGCCGGGCCGCAGGTCGGCGCAACCGAGGCTGATCGACAGCTTCAGCGGTTCGCCGGCGTGCCGGTAGTCCAGTTCCTCCACAGCCTGGCGCAGGCGTTCGCCGACCATGCAGGCAGCCTGCAGCGGCGTGCTGGACAGCAGGACGAGGAATTCCTCGCCGCCGAAGCGGAACACCATGTCGACATTGCGCAGGTGGTCCTTGATGGTTTCCGCCACGGCCTTGAGGGCTTCGTCGCCGACGGCGTGACCGTAGTGGTCGTTGACCCGCTTGAAGTGGTCGATATCGAGCATCAGCACCGACAGCGGTTGCAGGTTGCGCCGGGCCAGTTCCAGTTCGCGGCCGAGCGCCTGGTCCATGGCGATGCGGTTGCCGGTGCCGGTCAGGGCGTCGCGCAGGGCGGTCTGGATCGCGGCGCGATAGAGCAGGGCGTTGCGCAGCGGGAACAGCAGGGTGCCGAGCAGGCTCTCCAGTTGCCGTTGTTCGTCTTCGCCGAGGCGCTGGCGGCGACGGAAGATCAGTTCGCCGAGGTAGTCGCTGTCATGGCTCAGGCGATAGCTCACCGAATGCTTGGCGCTGCTGCCGAACTCCAGGCGCAGGTCGGAGCCCGGATGGCGGTAGCCAAGGGCGTCCAGCGGGATCAGTTGGCGGACTTCCTCGAAGAACAGGCCGAGAATCCGCTCTGCCTCCAGGCTGCTCTGCAACTGTAGGGTCAGTTGCTGGCGCAACTCCGTCAGGTTGCTGGCGCGCGGCCCGCTGGCGTTGCCGCCGGGCTGGGGGCCGCGCTTCTGCTTGGCGGCGTCGAAATCGATGGTATTGGACTGCTTGGGAGGAGCCATGCGCGGAACCTCTGGCGCGAAAGACGGCGACAGTAGGGCTAAGGCGAGTTTCGTGCCAGCCAACTGAAGAACGGAGAAATCAGAGGCACAGACAGGTTTTCCTAGGAATGGTTTCCACATTCTGTAGGAATTTCGGAGAGATTTCGACGGAATAATGGCGTTTTGCTGGCGAGTGGCCGAGGCGCTCGTCGGAAAGCTGGCGCTCCGCTAGCGGAGCGCCGTCATGGTTCAACTGAAGGCGTTGATGAACCAGGTGATCGCCGGGATGGCGACGAGATCGATCAGTACCGCGCCGCACAGGGGCACGATGATGAAGGCCTTGTGCGAGAACACCCGATAGTGCTCGCAGACCGCGCCCATGTTGGCCACCGCGTTGGGCGTGGCGCCCAGGCCGTGGCCGAGGAAGCCGGCGCAGAGCACCGCGGCGTCGTAGTTGCGGCCGAGCAGGCGGAACAGCACGAAGATCGTCAGCAGCAACAGCACCGCGACCTGGATGAACAGTACGCCGAGCAGCGGCAGGCCGAGGTTCTCCAGCTCCCAGAACTTCAGGCTCATCATCGCCATGGTCAGGAAGATGCCCAGGCAGACGTCGCCCAGGGTACCGACGGCGTGGTCCGGAATGCGCAGCCAGCCGAGCCGGTCGTCGAGGTTGCGCAGGACGATGGCGATGAACATCGCCCCGACATAACTGGGCAGCACCAGGCCCAGGCGTTCCTCGAGCGCGTCGCCGAGCCAGAAGCCGAGCACCATCACCAGCAGCACGCAGGTCAGCAGGCGCAGCAGGAGATTGCCGTCCAGCGTGGCCGCCGCATGCTGGCGTCGCTCCTGCTGGCCGAGGGCTTCCAGCCGATTGTCGCTTTCCGCCTGCACCGGCAGGCGGTTGCGTTCGATCAGCCAGCGCGCCACCGGGCTGCCGAGCAGCCCGCCAGCGACCATGCCGAAGGTGGCCGAGGCCAGCGCCACGGTGGTCGCGCCCTGGGCGCCGAGCCCTTCCGCAACCGGGCCGAAGGCCGCCGCCGCGCCGAAGCCGCCTTCCAGCGAGACCGCGCCGGCCATGATCCCGAGCAACGGGTCGAGGCCGAGCAGTCCGGCGCTGCCGACGCCGATCAGGTTCTGCAGTATCGCCAGCGCCCAGCAGGCCGACAGGTAGACCAGCAGGGTCTTGCCGCCCTTGCGCAGCAGGCCGAGGCTGCCACCGAGGCCGACGGTGGTGAAGAACGCCACCATCAGGGGTGTCTGCAGGCTGGTGTCGAGGCCGATGTCGAGCCAGCCGCGATCCCTGAGCAGCCAGACCAGGAAGGCGAAGCCGAAGCCGGCGATCACCGGCGACGGTACGCACAGACGTGTCAGCCAGCGGCTGCGCTTCTTCAATTGGCTGCCGAGGGCGAGCAGGAGCAGGGCGAGGGCGGTGGTGGACAGGGCGTCCAGGTGCAATGTCGGCATGGCGTGGCTCTATTGTTGTTGTGTGGGCGAAAGGGCGATCAGTTGACCAGGCTGTCGACCAGGCGCGCGGCGATCCGGGCGGTGCGCTGGTCGCTATCGAGTTGCGGGTTGAGTTCGGCGATGTCGGCCAGGCGCAGCTTGCCGCTGGCCTTGGCGCGGCGGACCAGGTGCTCCACCACCGGCATCTCCACGCCGTGCGCCGAGGGCGCGCTGACGCCGGGCGCCTGGGCGGCCGGGAGCACGTCGAGGCAAACGGTCAGGTAGAGGTGGTCGACGGATTGCAGGAAGCTGTCGAGGAAGGCTTCGCTGCGTTCCAGGTTCCACGGCTGCAACTGGCGGTCCAGCAGGTAGCGCACACCCAGGCGCTGGGCCTGGTCGAACAGCGCCGCGGTGTTGCTCAGGCGGCTGATGCCCAGGCAGCAGTAGGCGAACGGCCAGTCGCTGGCCTGGCAGAGTTCGGCGATCTGGCGGAACGGCGTGCCGGAGCTGGCCCGTTCGGCGTGGCGCAGGTCGAAATGCGCGTCGAAATTGAGGATACCGATGCGCGGCAGGCGCTCATGCCGACTCAAGTGGCGGGCGAGGCCGGCGAAGCTGGCGTAGGCGATTTCGTGGCCGCCGCCCAGGCCGACCACCCGGTGGCCGCGCGCGAGCAGGTCGGCGACGCGTTGCGCGTAGCGTTCCTGGGCGGCTTCCAGATCGTCGCCGGCGACGATGTCGCCGGCATCGTAGATCGCTTGCTCGCCGTGCCAGGCCAGGTTGGCCAGCGCGCGACGCAAGGCTGGCGGTCCGTGGCGCGCGCCCTGGCGACCCTGGTTGCGGCGCACGCCTTCGTCGCTGGCGAAACCGAGCAGCACGCTGGCCGCTTCGGCGTCGTCTGCGTAGGGACGCATCCATTGGTGCCAGCGCCGCGCGTCGGCGCCTTCCTGGCTATCGATCCGGCCTTGCCAGAGGCTCATGTCGGGGGCGGGGTACATCGAAACTCCTGTTGGTCAGTCCAGCCGCGCGGAAAGTCGCGCGGCGGCGTCGAGGGTCCATTGCCGCAAGCGTTCGCTGCGCGACTGGGCGCGCAAGGCGGGGGCCATCAGGCTGAGGGCGCCGTGCAGGCGCTGGCGGCTGTCCAGCAGCGGTACGCTGATGCCCCAGACGCCTTCGTCGATCTCGCCCTGGCTGACGGCGTAGCCCTGTTCGCGGATCAGCCGGAGTTCCTGCTCCAGCTTGTCGATACGCTCGGCGGAGAGTTCCTGGGCGAGGTACAGCTCCTCGCGCCGTTCGTCCTCCAGGTGCGCCAGCAGGGCTTTGGCCGAGGCGCCATGCAACAGCGGCTGCGCCAGCCCTTTCTGGTAGCAGCAGCGCAGTGGCTGCGGACTGTCGAACAGTTCCAGGCAGATCGCCTGCTGGTTGCTGGCCACCATCAGCGCCACGCTCTCCTGGCTCAGGTCGGCCAGGCGCTTGAGTTCCGGTTTGGCGAGACCGATCAGCGAGGCCTCGCGATCGAATTTCTTCGCCAGTTGCAGGCAGGCCGGGCCGGGCAGGTAGCGGCCCTGGCCGGCCTGTTCTTCGGCCAGGCCCCAGCGCAACAGGGTCTTCAGGTGCCGGTAGGTGCTGCTCAGCGGCTGCTCCAGGGTCAGCGACAGCTCCTTGGCAGACAGGGCTTCGGGAGCCTGGCCGAGGGCAATGAGGATCTGCAGCAGGCGATCGGTGGGGGAATGCTTCGACATGGGAACTCCTTGACCCACAGGGTGAAGGCGATTTCCCGGAAAATGAAACCACTTTCCCACTCAGTGGGAAAAATATGCAAAAAGAATGGGAAGTTCCGGACGGGAAGAGGGAAGGGAAGGACAGGGCAGCCTCGCCGGGCGGCGAGGCTGCCGGGGAATCACTGGGCGTCGAAGGCCTGGCCGTTGACGCCGGCGCTGTCCGGCCCCATGAGGTACAGGTAGACCGGCATGATCTCCTCGCCGGTGGGGTTGTTCAGCGGGTTTTCCCCAGGGTAGGCGAGGGCGCGCATACTGGTGCGGGTGGCGCCGGGGTTGACGCTGTTGGCGCGGATCGCGCTGGTACCGTCGAGTTCGTCGGCAAGGGTCTGCATCAGGCCCTCGGTGGCGAACTTCGATACCGAATAGGCGCCCCAGTAGGCGCGGCCCTTCCGGCCCACGCTGCTCGAGGTAAAGATGATCGAGGCGTCGCTGGAGAGCTTCATCAGCGGCAGCATGGCGGTGGTCAGCATGAACATGGCATTGACGTTCACCTGCATCACGCGCATGAAGTTCTCCCCGGAAATCTGCTGCATCGGCGAGCGCGGACCGAGGATCGAAGCGTTGTGCAGCAGGCCGTCGATGCGGCCGAACTCGTTCTCCAGGGTTGCCGCCAGTTCCTCGAACTGGTGCGGCTGGGCGGTCTCCAGGTTGAACGGGATCACGGCGGCCTGCGGATGGCCGGCGGCCTCGATGGCGTCGTAGACCTCGTTCAGGTACTCCTCGGTCTTGCCCAGCAGCAGCACGGTGGCGCCGTGGGCGGCGAAGGTCTTGGCGGCGGCGGCGCCGATGCCGCGGCCGGCGCCGGTGACCAGGATCACGCGGTCTTTCAGCAGGTCGGGGCGGGCGGAGTACTGGAACATGTCGAATCCTTTGAATGCATGACCCGCCTGGCGGCGGGTCGTTGTCTGTCGGCGGCGCTGCGGATCAGCAGTCGCAGAGCGCGCGGTCGAGAACGTCGATGAGTTCGCGCGGGTGGTCGACGATCACGTCGGCGCCCCAGTGCGCGGGGTTGTCTTCGGGGTGGATGTAGCCGTAGCGCACCGCCGCGGTCTTGGTCCCGGCGTCGCGGCCGGATTCGATGTCGCGCAGGTCGTCGCCGATGAACAGCACCCTCGACGGATCGATGCCGAGCTGGCTACAGGCCAGTAGCAGCGGCTCGGGATCGGGCTTGCTGCGGGTCACGTGGTCCGGGCAGACCAGCACCCTGGAACGCTCGGCGTAGCCCAGGCGCTGCATGATCGGTTCGGCGAAGCGCACCGGCTTGTTGGTCACCACGCCCCAGATCAACCCGGCTTTCTCGATCGCCGCGAGCAGTTCGGGGATGCCGTCGTAGGGCCGGCTGAGAACCGCGCAATGCTCCTGGTAGCGGTCGAGGAACTCCTGGCGCAGGGGTTCCACTTCCGGGCTGTCCAGCGACAGGCCGAAGGCCGCGGCAACCATCGCGCGCGCGCCGCCGGAGACCACGTCGCGCACCCGTTGCTCGTCCACCGGCGGCAGGCCGTGGGCGGCACGCATGGCCTGGGTGATGGCGATGAAGTCCGGCGCCGTGTCGAGCAGGGTGCCATCCATGTCGAACAGTACCGCTTTGAGCCGCATGCGCTTCACGCCTCCCGCTGGGTCTGGACCATGTAGTTGACGTCGACGTCGTTGGCCAGCTTGTAGTGCTTGGTCAGCGGGTTGTAGGTCAGGCCGATGATGTCCTTGACCTCGAGACCGGCCTCGCGCGACCAGGCGCCGAGTTCCGACGGACGGATGAACTTGCGGAAATCGTGGGTCCCGCGCGGCAGCAACTGGAGGATGTATTCCGCGCCGATCACCGCGAACAGGTAGGCCTTGGGATTGCGGTTGATGGTCGAGAGGAATACCTGTCCGCCCGGCTTGACCAGGCGGTGGCAGGCGCGGATCACCGAGGCCGGGTCCGGCACGTGTTCGAGCATCTCCAGGCAGGTGACCACGTCGAATTGCCCGGGCATTTCCTCGGCCATCTGCTCGGCGGTGATCTGCCGGTAGTCGACGGCGACGCCGGATTCCAGCTGGTGCAGGCGCGCCACCGCGAGCGGCGCTTCGCCCATGTCGATGCCGGTGACGCTGGCGCCGCGCTGGGCCATGGCTTCGCTGAGGATGCCGCCGCCGCAACCGATGTCGAGCACCTTCTTGCCGGCCAGGCCGGCGCGCTCGTCGATCCAGTTGACGCGCAGCGGGTTGATGTCGTGGAGCGGCTTGAACTCGCTCTCGCGGTCCCACCAGCGATGGGCCAGTGCCTCGAATTTGGCGATCTCGGCGTGGTCGACGTTGCTCATAATCGTTCCCGTTGAAGAGTGAAGCCTTTGGGGGAAGGGCCGCGGCGGCGGAATCCAATCCTTCATGTTGCCAGCTTTGGCGGAGGGATGGGGCCGGCGGCGGTTCGCCTTCCTATGTCAGTTTGTCGCAGCGGGCCGGCCCGCCGCGGTTCAGGACCTGTCGCTGGCGGCGATCTTCGCCCCCCATTCGCGGGCCCTGGCGATCAGGCGCTGTTCGTCGTGACGGAGCAGGCGGCCGTCGTCGAGGAGTTGCCTGCCGCCGACCCAGACGTGCCGCACGCAGTCGCGGCCGCTGGCATAGATAAGTTGCGAAACCGGGTCGTAGACCGGTTGCTGGGCCAGGCCGGACAGATCGAAGGCCACCAGGTCGGCGGCCTTGCCGGCTTCCAGGGAGCCGATCAGGCGCTCCAGGCCAAGCGCGCGGGCGCCGTTCAGGGTGGCCATGCGCAGCGCGCGGTGGGCGTCGAGGGCGGTGGCCTGGCCGTACACGGCCTTGGCCAGCAGCGCCGCGGTGCGGGTCTCGCCGAGCAGGTCGAGGTCGTTGTTGCTCGCCGCGCCGTCGGTGCCGATGGCTACGTTGACCCCGGCCTGCCAGAGTTTTTCCACCGGGCAGAAGCCGCTGGCCAGCTTGAGGTTGGATTCCGGGCAGTGGATCACCGAGCTGTTGGTTTCCACCAGCATCGCCAGGTCGTCGTCGTCCACCTGGGTCATGTGCACCGCCTGGAAGCGCGGGCCGAGCAGGCCGAGGCGGTGCAGGCGGGCCAGCGGGCGCTCGCCGTTGCGCTCCGTGGCCTGCTCCACCTCGAAGGCGGTCTCGTGGACGTGCATCTGGATGCTGGCGTCGAGTTCCTCGGTGAGCACCAGGATCTGCTCCAGCTTGTCGTCGCTCACCGTATAAGGGGCGTGCGGGCCGAAGGCGATGCGGATGCGCGGGTGGTGCTTGAGGTCGTCGAACAGCGCCATGCCCTGGCGGATCGCCTCGGCGCTGTCGCGGGCGCCGGGGATCGGGAAGTCCAGTACCGGGATCGCCACCTGGGCGCGGACCCCGCTGTCATGGACCACGCCGCAGATGGCCTGTGGATAGAAGTACATGTCGGAGAAACAGGTGATGCCGCCCTTTACCTGTTCGGCGATGGCCAGCTCCGTGCCGTCGCGGATGAAATCCTCGCTGACCCATTGGCCTTCGGCCGGCCAGATGTGGTCCTGCAGCCAGGTCATCAGCGGCAGGTCGTCGGCGAGACCGCGGAACAGACTCATCGCCGAATGGCCGTGGGCGTTGACCAGACCGGGGGCGAGCAGCATGCCGGGCAATTCGCGGATTTCCGTGGCGCCATGGCGCATGGCCTGCTCGCGCGGCGCGACCAGGGCTATCTGGCCGTCGCGGATGCCTAGCGCGTGGTCGCGCAGCACCACCCCGGCGGGCTCCACGGGGACGATCCAGGTCGGCAGCAGGAGGAGGTCGAAGGGGTTACGGACGTTGGGCATGGCGGCGCATCCTGGGCGCAGAGCGGGAAGCCGGAAGTATACCCGAGCGTCCGCGGCTGGGGCTCGTTATAATCCGCAGCTTTTCCGTGATTCAGCGAGAGGTGTGTGCATGCGAGAGCGACTGCTGGCGGCCGAGCGGGTCAAGGCGATCGAGTGGCGGGACGGTACGCTGCGGTTGCTGGATCAGCGCCTGCTGCCCCAGGAGGAGGTCTGGCTCGAACACGAGTCGGCGGCCGAGGTGGCCAAGGCCATTCGCGATATGGTCGTGCGCGGCGCGCCGGCCATCGGCATCAGCGCCGCCTACGGCATCGTCCTTGGCGCCCGCGCGCGCCTGGCGCAGGGCGGCGACTGGCGCGCCGCGCTGGAGGAGGACTTCCGCCTGCTGGCCGACTCGCGACCCACGGCGGTCAACCTGTTCTGGGCGCTGAACCGCATGCGCGACCGTCTGGAGCGAATGAAAGAGGGCGACCAGCCGCTGGCGGTGCTGGAAGCCGAGGCGATCTCCATCCATGAAAGCGACCGCGAGGCCAACCTGACCATGGCCCAGTTGGGCATGGAGCTGATCCGCAAGCAGCAGGGCAGCCCGCAGAACATCCTCACCCACTGCAATACCGGCGCCCTGGCGACCGGCGGGTTCGGCACCGCGCTGGGGGTGATCCGCGCCGCGCACCTGGAAGGCCTGGTCAATCGCATCTACGCCGACGAAACCCGGCCCTGGCTCCAGGGCTCGCGACTGACCGCCTGGGAGCTGGCCAACGAAGGCATCCCGGTCAGCCTGAACGTGGATTCGGCCGCCGCGCACCTGATGAAGACCGAAAACATCACCTGGGTCATCGTCGGCGCCGACCGCATCACCGCCAATGGCGATGTCGCCAACAAGATCGGCACCTACCAGCTGGCGGTCAACGCCATGCACCACGGCGTGCGCTTCATGGTGGTGGCGCCGAGTTCGACCATCGACATGAACCTGGAGAGCGGCGAGGACATCCCGATCGAAGAGCGCGACGGTCGCGAACTGCTGGAAATCGGCGGGCGACGGGTGGCGGCCGAGGTCGATGCCTACAATCCGGTATTCGACGTGACCCCGGCGGACCTTATCGATGCCATCGTGACCGAGCGTGGCGTCGTCGAGCGTCCCGACGCCGAGCGCATGGCCGCCCTGATGAGCCGCAAGCGCCTGCATTGAACGAGGCGACTGGAGGTCGTCCCCGCCAGGGCCTTTGCCTTGGGCTGGGGCGTGGGCTGTGGTAAGCTCCGACGGTTATTCGAGCGCCCCGCGGAGGGGCCTCGAGAGTGCGCGAATCCTTGACTCAAGTCGTTGATTTGTAGTGAGTTGGCGCTGCTCGGGCATGCGCCGACCTACTTCGTTTGCCTCAGGATCGAGGCGGCGAAGTTCCACCAGAAAAAGGAACCAGGCTTCTCATGGGCGAACTGGCCAAAGAAATTCTCCCGGTCAATATCGAAGACGAGCTGAAACAGTCCTATCTCGACTACGCGATGAGCGTGATCGTCGGGCGGGCCCTGCCGGATGCACGTGACGGCCTGAAGCCGGTGCACCGCCGTGTGCTTTATGCCATGAGCGAGCTGGGCAACGACTGGAACAAGCCCTACAAGAAATCCGCCCGTGTGGTCGGCGACGTGATCGGTAAGTACCACCCGCACGGCGACACCGCGGTCTACGACACCATCGTGCGCATGGCGCAGCCGTTCTCGCTGCGCTACATGCTGGTAGACGGCCAGGGCAACTTCGGTTCGGTGGACGGCGACAACGCCGCAGCCATGCGATACACCGAAGTGCGCATGGCCAAGCTGGCCCATGAACTGCTGGCGGACCTGGAAAAGGAAACCGTCGACTGGGTGCCCAACTACGATGGCACCGAGCAGATCCCGGCGGTCATGCCGACCAAGATTCCCAACCTGCTGGTCAACGGTTCCAGCGGTATCGCCGTGGGTATGGCGACCAACATCCCGCCGCACAACCTCGGCGAAGTGATCGACGGCTGCCTGGCGCTGATGGACAACCCCGACCTGACCGTCGATGAGCTGATGCAGTACATCCCCGGTCCGGACTTCCCCACCGCCGGCATCATCAACGGCCGCGCCGGGATCATCGAGGCCTACCGCACCGGTCGCGGGCGCATCTACATCCGTGCCCGCGCCGTCGTCGAGGAGATGGAGAAGGGCGGCGGTCGCGAGCAGATCATCATCACCGAGCTGCCGTACCAGTTGAACAAGGCGCGGTTGATCGAGAAGATCGCCGAGCTGGTGAAAGAGAAGAAGATCGAGGGTATTTCCGAGCTGCGCGACGAGTCCGACAAGGACGGCATGCGCGTGGTCATCGAGCTGCGTCGCGGCGAGGTGGGCGAGGTGGTCCTCAACAACCTCTACGCCCAGACCCAGCTGCAGAGCGTGTTCGGCATCAACGTGGTGGCCCTGGTCGACGGCCAGCCGCGCACGCTGAACCTGAAGGACATGCTCGAAGTGTTCGTCCGCCACCGCCGCGAAGTGGTGACCCGGCGTACCGTCTACGAGCTGCGCAAGGCCCGCGAGCGCGGGCACATCCTGGAAGGCCAGGCGGTCGCCCTGTCGAACATCGACCCGGTGATCGAGCTGATCAAGAGTTCGCCGACCCCGGCCGAGGCCAAGGAACGCCTGATCGCCACTGCCTGGGAGTCCAGCGCGGTGGAAGCGATGGTCGAGCGTGCCGGCGCCGACGCCTGTCGCCCGGAAGACCTGGATCCGCAGTACGGCCTGCGCGACGGCAAGTACTACCTGTCGCCGGAACAGGCCCAGGCGATCCTCGAGCTGCGCCTGCATCGCCTGACCGGCCTGGAGCACGAGAAGCTGCTCTCCGAATACCAGGAAATCCTCAACCTGATCGGCGAGTTGATCCGCATCCTGACCAACCCGGCGCGCCTGATGGAGGTGATCCGTGAGGAGCTGGAAGCGGTCAAGGCCGAATTCGGCGATGCTCGCCGCACCGAGATCGTGGCTTCCCAGGTCGACCTGACCATCGCCGACCTGATCACCGAGGAAGACCGCGTGGTGACCATCTCCCACGGCGGCTACGCCAAGTCCCAGCCGCTGGCCGCCTACCAGGCGCAGCGTCGCGGCGGCAAAGGCAAGTCCGCCACCGGGATGAAGGACGAGGACTACATCGAACACCTGCTGGTGGCCAACAGCCATGCGACCCTCCTGCTGTTCTCCAGCAAGGGCAAGGTGTACTGGCTGCGTACCTTCGAGATTCCGGAAGCCTCGCGTACCGCGCGTGGCCGGCCGCTGGTGAACCTGCTGCCGCTGGACGAGGGCGAGCGGATCACCGCGATGTTGCAGATCGACCTGGAGGCGCTGCAGCAGAACGGCGGCGCCGATGACGACCTCGACGAAGCCGAAGGCGCGGTGCTCGAGGGCGAGGTGGTCGAGGCCGCCGAGGTCGAGGAAGTCGAGGGCGAGACCGCCGAGCTGGTGGCCGAGCCGACCGGCGCCTACATCTTCATGGCCACCGCCTTCGGTACCGTGAAGAAGACCCCGCTGGTGCAGTTCAGCCGTCCGCGCAGCAGCGGCCTGATCGCGCTCAAACTGGAAGAGGGCGACACCCTGATCGCCGCCGCGATCACCGATGGCGCCAAGGAAGTCATGCTGTTCTCCAGCGCCGGCAAGGTGATCCGCTTCGCCGAGAGCGTGGTGCGCATCATGGGCCGCAACGCCCGCGGCGTACGTGGCATGCGCCTGGGCAAGGGGCAGCAGCTGATCTCCATGCTGATTCCGGAGTCCGGGGCGCAGATCCTCACCGCCTCCGAGCGCGGCTTCGGCAAGCGTACCCCGCTGAGCAAGTTCCCGCGTCGCGGCCGTGGCGGCCAGGGGGTGATCGCCATGGTCACCAACGAGCGCAACGGCGCGCTGATCGCCGCGGTACAGGTCCAGGAAGGCGAGGAGATCATGCTGATTTCCGACCAGGGCACCCTGGTGCGGACGCGTGTCGACGAAGTCTCCCTGTCCGGCCGCAATACCCAGGGCGTAACCCTGATCAAGCTCGCCAGCGACGAGGTACTGGTCGGTCTGGAGCGTGTCCAGGAGCCGTCGGGCGGAGATGACGAGGACCTGCCCGAGGGCGAGGAAGCTGCCGAATCTCTGGGCGAGTCGGCCGAGTCCGAGTCCGAGCCCGCGGCGGAAGCGGAAGGCAACGAAGAGTAAGGCTCGGGGCGGGCGCCTGCGCCCGCCCGGCCGATGACCTCGGCGGATAACTCACGGCTATCCGCCCTACCTATAGCGAGAGTGGATGTGAGCAAGCGAGCCTTCAATTTCTGCGCCGGTCCCGCGGCGCTTCCCGACGCAGTTCTGCAACGTGCCCAGGCCGAGCTTCTCGACTGGCGGGGCAAGGGCCTTTCGGTCATGGAAATGAGCCACCGTAGTGATGACTACGTGGCCATCGCCAGCAAGGCCGAGCAGGACCTGCGCGACCTGCTCGACATTCCCTCGGACTACAAGGTGCTGTTCCTGCAGGGCGGCGCCAGCCAGCAGTTCGCCGAGATTCCGCTGAACCTGCTGCCCGAAGATGGCGTCGCCGACTATATCGATACCGGTATCTGGTCGAAGAAGGCCATCGAGGAGGCTCGTCGCTATGGCACCGTGAATGTCGCGGCCAGCGCCAAGGAGTACGACTACTTCGCCATTCCGGGTCAGAACGAGTGGACGCTGACCAAGGACGCGGCCTATGTGCACTACGCCTCCAACGAGACCATCGGCGGCCTCGAGTTCGACTGGATTCCCGAGACCGGCGACGTGCCGCTGGTCACCGACATGTCCTCCGACATCCTCTCGCGCCCGCTCGACGTGTCCCGCTTCGGCCTGATCTATGCCGGGGCGCAGAAGAACATCGGCCCGTCCGGCCTGGTGGTGGTGATCGTTCGCGAAGACCTGCTCGGCCGCGCCCGCAGCGTCTGTCCGACCATGCTCAACTACAAGATCGCCGCGGACAACGGCTCCATGTACAACACCCCGGCGACTTACTCCTGGTACCTGTCCGGCCTGGTCTTCGAATGGCTGAAGGAGCAGGGCGGGGTGACCGCGATGGAGCAGCGCAACCGCGCCAAGAAGGACCTGCTGTACAAGACCATCGATGCCAGCGACTTCTACACCAACCCGATCCAGCCGAGCGCCCGCTCCTGGATGAACGTGCCGTTCCGCCTGGCCGACGAGCGTCTCGACAAGCCGTTCCTGGAAGGCGCCGAGGCGCGCGGGCTGCTCAACCTGAAAGGCCACCGCTCGGTCGGCGGCATGCGCGCTTCCATCTACAACGCCCTTGGCCTGGACGCGGTCGAGGCGCTGGTCGCATACATGGCGGAGTTCGAGAAGGAGCACGGCTGATGGCGGACCAGGACCAGCTCAAGGCCTTGCGCCTGCGCATCGACAGCCTCGACGAGAAGTTGCTCGAGCTGATCAGCGAGCGTGCCCGTTGCGCCCAGGACGTGGCGCGAGTCAAGACCCAGACCCTGGGCGAGGGCGAGGCGCCGGTGTTCTACCGTCCCGAGCGCGAAGCCTGGGTGCTCAAGCACATCATGCAATTGAACAAGGGGCCGCTGGACAACGAAGAGGTCGCGCGGCTGTTCCGCGAGATCATGTCGTCCTGCCTGGCGCTCGAGCAGCCGCTGAAAGTGGCCTATCTCGGACCCGAGGGCACCTTTACCCAGGCCGCGGCACTCAAGCATTTCGGCAACGCGGTGATCAGCACGCCGATGGCGGCGATCGACGAGGTGTTCCGCGAGGTCGCCGCCGGCGCGGTGAACTTCGGCGTGGTGCCTGTGGAAAACTCCACCGAGGGGGCGGTCAACCATACCCTCGACAGCTTCCTTGAGCACGACATGGTGATCTGCGGCGAAGTCGAGTTGCGTATCCACCATCACCTGCTGGTCGGCGAAACCACCAAGACCGACAACATCACCCGGATCTATTCCCATGCCCAATCCCTCGCGCAATGTCGCAAGTGGCTGGACTCGCACTACCCGAGCGTCGAGCGGGTGGCGGTGTCGAGCAACGCCGACGCGGCCAAGCGGGTGAAGAGCGAGTGGAATTCGGCAGCGATCGCCGGCGACATGGCGGCCAGCCTGTACGACCTGAGCAAGCTGCACGAGAAGATCGAGGACCGCCCGGACAACTCCACGCGCTTCCTGATCATCGGCAACCAGGAGGTGCCGCCGACCGGCGACGACAAGACCTCGATCATCGTTTCCATGCGCAACAAGCCGGGGGCCCTGCACGAGCTGCTGGTACCGTTCCACAACAATGGTATCGACCTGACCCGCATCGAAACCCGCCCGTCGCGCAGCGGCAAATGGACCTACGTGTTCTTCATCGATTTCGTCGGCCACCATAAAGAACCGCTGATCAAGGACGTCCTGGAGAAGATCGGCCAGGAAGCCGTCGCCCTGAAGGTCCTGGGCTCCTATCCGAAAGCGGTGCTCTGAGCGCGCTGTCATTCCGAAGAGACGGGTCATCGATGAATGCCCCGTCCCGCGTCGAGGCTGAACTATCCATGTCCGATTTCCTTGCCCTGGCCCAGCCGGGGGTGCAAAAGCTGTCGCCCTACGTCCCTGGCAAGCCGGTGGACGAACTGGCCCGCGAGCTGGGCATCGACCCTGCGGCGATCGTCAAGCTCGCCAGCAACGAGAACCCGCTGGGTGCGAGCCCAAAGGCGCTGGAGGCTATCCGCGCCGAACTGGCGGAACTGACCCGTTATCCTGACGGCAACGGTTTCGAACTCAAGCGCAAGCTGGCCGAGCGTTGCGCGGTGGATGCGGCGCAGGTGACCCTGGGCAACGGCTCCAACGACATTCTCGACCTGGTCGCCCGTGCCTACCTCGCGCCTGGTCTGAACGCCGTGTTCAGCGAACATGCCTTCGCCGTCTACCCGATCGCCACCCAGGCCGTGGGCGCCGAGGGGCGGGCGGTCAAGGCGCGCGCCTGGGGGCATGACCTGGAAGCGATGCTCGCCGCCATCGATGGGCAAACTCGCGTGGTGTTCGTCGCCAACCCGAACAACCCGACCGGGACCTGGTTCGGTGCGGACGCCCTGGAGCGGTTCCTCGCCCAGGTGCCGGCGGAGGTGCTGGTGGTGCTGGACGAGGCCTATATCGAATACGCCGAGGGCGACGAGCTGCCCGATGGCCTGGACTACCTGGCGCGCCATCCCAACCTGCTGGTCTCGCGGACTTTCTCCAAGGCCTATGGCCTGGCTTCGCTGCGGGTCGGCTACGCGCTTTCGAGCAAGGCGGTGGCCGATGTGCTCAACCGTGTGCGCCAGCCGTTCAATGTCAATAGCCTGGCCCTGGCGGCTGCCTGCGCGGCGCTGGATGACCATGACTACCTGGCGCAGAGTCGCCGCCTAAACGATTCCGGCATGGCGCAGCTGGAGGATGGCTTCCATGCGTTGGGCCTGTCCTGGATTCCCTCGAAGGGCAACTTCATCGCCGTGGATCTGGCTCGCGATGCCGGTCCGGTCTACCAGGCGCTGCTGCGCGAAGGCGTGATCGTGCGTCCGGTGGCTGGCTACGGGATGCCGACCTTTCTGCGCGTCTCCATCGGGCTGCCGGAAGAGAACGATCGTTTCCTCCAGGCGCTGGGCAAGGTGCTGGCGCATGACTGAGGTCACGCCGCTGCAACAGTCGACCCCTAAGCTGGGCCGCCTGGTGGTGGTGGGGCTGGGCCTGATCGGCGGCTCCTTCGCCAAGGGGTTGCGGAGCAAAGGGTTGTTCCGGGAAGTGGTCGGCGTGGATCGGGATGCCGAGTCTTGCCGCCTGGCGGTGGAGCTCGGCGTGGTCGACCGTTGCGAGGAGGATCTTGGCCGCGCCTGCGTCGGCGCCGACGTGATCCAGTTGGCGGTGCCGATCCTGGCGATGGAGCGGGTGCTGGCCGACCTGGCGAAGCTCGACCTGGGCAAGGCTGTATTGACCGACGTTGGCAGCGCCAAGGGCAATATCGTGCGTGCCGCGCGTGTCGCGTTCGGCGGGATGCCGCGGTACCTGGTACCGGGGCATCCGATCGCGGGTTCCGAGCAGAGCGGAGTGACCGCGGCGAAGGCGACCCTGTTCCGCCGGCACAAGGTGATTCTCACGCCCTCCGCGGAGACCGATGCCGACGCGCTGGCGCTGGTCGACAGCCTGTGGCGCGCGCTGGGCGCGGACGTCGAGCACATGGAGGTCGAGCATCACGACGAGGTTCTGGCGGCCACCAGCCACCTGCCTCACCTGCTGGCCTTCACCCTGGTCGACTCCCTGGCCAAGCGCAGCGAGAATCTGGAGATCTTCCGCTATGCCGCCGGCGGTTTCCGTGATTTCACGCGGATCGCCGGCAGCGACCCGGTGATGTGGCACGACATCTTTCTCGCCAATCGCGAGGCGGTGCTGCGTACACTGGATGTTTTTCGTGACGACCTCGACGCGCTGCGCGAGGCCGTCGACACTGGGGACGGGCACCAGTTGTTGGGCGTTTTCACGCGCGCCCGGGTAGCCCGTGAGCATTTCAGCAAAATCCTGGCCCGTCGGGCCTATGTGGACGCCATGCACAACAACGACCTGATTTATCTGGCCCAGCCGGGCGGCAGCCTGTCCGGAACCATCCGGGTACCGGGCGACAAGTCGATTTCCCATCGCTCGATCATGCTCGGCTCCCTGGCCGAAGGCACCACCGAAGTGGAGGGCTTCCTCGAGGGCGAGGACGCACTGGCAACCATCCAGGCGTTCCGCGACATGGGAGTGGTGATCGAGGGGCCGCAGAACGGCCGCGTCACCGTCCATGGCGTTGGCCTGCACGGCCTCAAGGCGCCGCCTGGGCCGATCTACCTGGGTAACTCCGGTACTTCCATGCGTCTGCTCAGCGGTCTGCTGGCGGCCCAGCCGTTCGACAGCACCCTGACCGGCGACGCTTCCCTTTCCAAGCGGCCGATGAATCGCGTAGCCAAGCCGCTGCGCGAGATGGGCGCGGTAATCGAGACGGGGCCGGAAGGCCGTCCGCCGATGACCATTCGCGGCGGCCAGCGCCTCACCGGTATGCATTACGACATGCCGATGGCCAGCGCCCAGGTGAAGTCCTGCCTGTTGCTCGCCGGGCTCTACGCCGCGGGTGAGACCTCGGTCACCGAGCCGGCGCCGACCCGCGACCACACCGAGCGCATGCTGCGCGGCTTCGGCTATCCGGTGGCGGTCGAGGGCAGCACCGCCAAGGTCGAATCCGGGCACAAGTTGAGCGCCACCCATATCGAGGTCCCGGCCGACATTTCCTCGGCAGCCTTCTTCCTGGTTGCCGCCAGTATCGCCGAGGGTTCGGAACTGGTCCTGCAGCACGTCGGCATCAACCCGACGCGCGTCGGCGTCATCGAGATCCTGCGCCTGATGGGTGGTGACCTGAGCCTGGAAAACCAGCGCGAGGTCGGCGGCGAGCCGGTCGCCGACATCCGCGTGCGCTCCGCGCGGCTCAAGGGCATCGACATTCCCGAGGACCTGGTGCCACTGGCCATCGACGAGTTCCCGGTACTCTTCGTGGCTGCCGCCTGCGCCGAGGGGCGCACGGTCCTGCGTGGCGCCGAAGAGCTGCGGGTCAAGGAGTCGGACCGTATCCAGGTCATGGCCGACGGCCTGAAGGCCCTGGGCGTGAAGGCCGAGCCGACCCCGGATGGCATCGTCATCGAGGGTGGTGCGTTCGGTGGCGGCGAAGTCTGGGCGCACGGCGACCACCGTATCGCCATGTCCTTCAGCGTCGCTTCGCTGCGTGCCAGCGGGCCGATCCGCATCCACGACTGCGCCAACGTCGCCACCTCCTTCCCCAACTTCCTCGCCCTGTGTGCCCAGACCGGTATCCGGGTCGCCGTGGAGAACAATTGATGAACGGCGCTGTACCGATGCTCGCCATCGATGGCCCCAGTGGCGCCGGCAAGGGCACGGTCGCCGGGCTGCTCGCCCGGCGCCTGGGCTGGAACCTGCTGGATTCCGGGGCGCTTTATCGGCTGTTGGCGTTCGCCGCGGTCAACCATGGTGTCGACCTGACCAATGAAGAGGCGCTGAAGGTCCTGGCTGCGCACCTCGATGTGCAGTTCGTCGCCGCCGATGGCAGCCATGGGCAGCGCATCATTCTCGAAGGCGAGGAAGTGACCGATGTGATCCGAACCGAGCAGGTCGGTGCCGGCGCTTCCCAGGTCGCGGCGCTGCCGGCCGTGCGCGATGCGCTGCTGCAGCGCCAGCGGGCGTTTCGCGAGGCTCCGGGACTGGTGGCCGACGGCCGCGACATGGGCACCGTGGTATTTCCCGATGCGCCTCTGAAGATCTTCCTCACCGCCTCGGCGGAGGAGCGTGCGCGTCGACGCTACCTGCAGTTGAAGGCGAAGGGCGCGGATGTCGACCAGTCTGCCTTGCTGGAAGAAATCCGCGAGCGCGACGAGCGCGACAGCCAGCGCGCGGTCGCGCCGCTGAAACCGGCCGATGACGCGATCCTGCTGGACTCCACCGAAATGAGCATCGAGGCGGTGGTCGAGACGATCATCCGGCACTGCGAGCGGCAGGGCTGGGACGTCTGAGGTTTCGGCGCGGGAATTGACGATACAGGGCCTGGTTGCTAATATTCCAGACCTTATGTTGTGGCGTTTTGCAGGTGCGACGAGGGTTGCCTCCCGACTTGCCTGGCGCCATCGCAGAACAACCCAACTGGGCATTCCCATTCGGGAGTGCAATCAGAAGCTAGCAGGAAACCAGCAAATTGTCCTGCGGCTTCATTTAATGACTTGACCGCATTGGCTGGTGATGCGGAATCGGGCCCTTCCGGGCCTTTGACTACAGGTATGAACATGAGCGAAAGCTTCGCAGAACTCTTTGAAGAAAGTCTGAAATCCCTCGACATGCAGCCGGGTGCCATCATCACCGGCATCGTGGTCGACATCGATGGTGACTGGGTCACCGTCCATGCCGGTCTGAAATCCGAGGGCGTCATCCCGGTCGAGCAGTTCTACAACGAACAGGGCGAGCTGACCATCAAGGTGGGTGACGAAGTCCACGTCGCACTGGACGCGGTAGAAGACGGCTTTGGCGAGACCAAGCTGTCCCGCGAGAAAGCCAAGCGCGCCGAGAGCTGGATTGTTCTGGAAGCGGCTTTCGCTGCCGACGAAGTGGTCAAGGGCGTCATCAACGGCAAGGTCAAGGGCGGTTTCACCGTCGACGTCAACGGCATCCGCGCGTTCCTGCCGGGTTCGCTGGTCGACGTTCGTCCGGTTCGCGACACCACCCACCTGGAAGGCAAAGAGCTCGAGTTCAAGGTCATCAAGCTCGACCAGAAGCGCAACAACGTTGTCGTTTCCCGCCGCAGCGTCCTGGAAGCCGAGAACAGCGCCGAGCGTGAAGCTCTGCTGGAATCGCTGCAGGAAGGCCAGCAGGTCAAGGGTATCGTCAAGAACCTCACCGACTACGGCGCATTCGTGGACCTGGGCGGCGTAGACGGCCTGCTGCACATCACCGACATGGCCTGGAAGCGCATCAAGCATCCGTCCGAGATCGTCAACGTTGGCGACGAGATCGACGTCAAGGTCCTGAAGTTCGACCGCGAGCGCAACCGTGTATCCCTGGGCCTGAAGCAACTGGGCGAAGACCCGTGGGTTGCCATCAAGGCGCGTTACCCGGAAGGCACCCGCGTCATGGCCCGCGTCACCAACCTCACCGACTACGGCTGCTTCGCCGAGCTGGAAGAGGGCGTGGAAGGCCTGGTACACGTCTCCGAAATGGACTGGACCAACAAGAACATCCATCCGTCGAAAGTCGTCCAGGTTGGCGACGAAGTGGAAGTTCAGGTTCTGGACATCGACGAAGAGCGTCGTCGTATCTCCCTGGGTATCAAGCAGTGCAAATCCAACCCGTGGGAAGACTTCTCCAGCCAGTTCAACAAGGGTGACCGTATCTCCGGTACCATCAAGTCGATCACCGACTTCGGTATCTTCATCGGTCTGGACGGCGGCATCGACGGCCTGGTCCACCTGTCCGACATCTCCTGGAACGAAGTCGGCGAAGAAGCCGTACGTCGCTTCAAGAAGGGCGACGAGCTGGAAACCGTCATCCTGTCGGTCGACCCGGAGCGCGAGCGCATCTCCCTGGGCATCAAGCAGCTGGAAGACGATCCGTTCTCCAACTACGCGTCCCTGCACGAGAAAGGCAGCATCGTCCGCGGTACCGTGAAGGAAGTTGACGCCAAGGGCGCTGTCATCAGCCTGGGCGACGACATCGAAGGTATCCTGAAGGCTTCCGAAATCAGCCGTGACCGCGTCGAAGACGCGCGCAACGTTCTGAAGGAAGGCGAGGAAGTCGAAGCCAAGATCATCAGCATCGACCGCAAGAGCCGCGTCATCAGCCTCTCCGTCAAGTCCAAGGACGTCGACGACGAGAAGGACGCAATGAAAGAACTGCGTAAGCAGGAAGTAGAAAGCGCTGGTCCGACCACCATTGGTGATCTGATCCGTGCTCAGATGGAGAATCAGGGCTAAGTCTCTGATCCATCATGAAAAAGGGCGGCCTAGGCCGCCCTTTTTCGTTTTCCCCTTCTTGGACCTGTTCAAAGACTGATCAGCATGCTAAAAGAGACCTGAGCTGATCTAGCCGCTTGAAAAAGAAGGGAAAACCATGACCAAGTCGGAGTTGATCGAACGGATCGTTACCCATCAGGGGCAACTGTCCGCGAAGGATGTCGAGTTGGCAATCAAGACCATGCTGGAGCAAATGTCCCAGGCCCTGGCGACCGGGGACCGGATCGAGATCCGTGGCTTCGGCAGCTTTTCCTTGCACTACCGCGCCCCGCGCGTCGGTCGCAACCCCAAGACCGGGGAGTCGGTACGCCTCGACGGCAAGTTCGTGCCGCACTTCAAGCCGGGCAAGGAGTTGCGGGATCGGGTCAACGAGCCGGAGTGACTCTGGCAGATACGAGGTTTTTTCAATGCAATGGCTCGGGCGGATTTTGACTGCTGTGTTTGTGTTGGTGGTTGCGCTGGTGGTCCTGGTTTTCGTATTGGAAAATCAGAATAGCGTCAGCCTTGCCTTCCTTGGGTGGCACACTCCTGACGGTCCGCTTTCTCTCTTCGTGTCTCTGGCTTTCATCCTCGGTGGGCTCGGTGGGTTGTTGAGTGGGGCATTGCTTCGTTTGAGGGGGCGTCGACAAAAATCTCTTCGCTCTGAATCAACCTCTCTATAAGTTCGTCCCTTCCGAACTAATTGCGTGCCAGCTCCGCAGTGGGTCTCTTCTTGCTGAAAAGGGTTGCTGCCGGCGGGTCGTAACCTCTCGTGGAAGGTATCCTCTGGCCTGCTTGACCCCATTTTTCTGCTGTGGGCACTAATCTCTGACTGTCTTGTCTAACATACGTCCGTGCATCCTGAATCGCGAGCTAGGCTCTGTTATCAGCGATTGGTGCGCTGAAGGTGTTTGCGTCGTATCCCTATCTCCTGGAGTCGATGGTCGCGACCGTGCGGCTTGTAATCTCGTAGCATGCTGTCAAAATGCAGCAGCTTCCTGATGCATCTCCACGTCAGGAGGGGGGCTGCCGCATGATGACTCCTTAACCCAAGAATTGGATCCGTTGTGACAGAAAAAAATTTTCCCTCCTATAAAGCCAAGAGCGGCGAGTTCGATCTGATAGAGATTATGAGTGGGTTGTGGTCCCTGAGATGGCTGATTGCTTTGCTGGCAGTGTTGCCCGTGTTGTTGGCTATTGTTTATCTATTCATCACCAAGCCCGTCTATGAGGCTCGTGTCTCGACGCTGCCTCCTTCACTCAGCGATATAGCTGGTTTCAACTTGGGAAGATCGGAAAACGGGCTTCCCGCGTTTTCGGCAAATGGTGTCTATTCAATCTTCGTGCGAAATCTCCAGTCCGAAGAGACTCGCCGTCAGTTCTTTCGAGATGTATATATTCCTTCCTTGGAGGAGGGGGCTTCTGTTGGTTCGCGGGATCAGCTTTATGCGCTTCTCATGAATTCGGTAACTATTCAGAAGCCTAGCAAAGAGGATAGCGAGCGCTACACTGTCGTCATCGAGCGGCATGATCCTTCGCAGGCGGCGGAGTGGGGCGAAAAATATATAGGAATTGCAGTCAAGCGTTCCATGCAGGAAATGCAAGAAGGAGTACGCCGCGAGTTTCAAGTGAAGAATCGCAATATACAGCAACAGATCGACATCTTGCGTGAAACTGCGAAGGCTCGCCGTGAAGATCGTATCTCTCGACTGAAAGAGGCGTTGCGCGTTGCGGAGGCCTTGAAGCTGGAAAATCCTCCGTTGATAGAAGGGCAGGTTGATCAACAGCTTTCCTCCATCATGGAAGGCGGACTGATGTACATGCGTGGTGCCAAGGCTATTCGGGCAGAAATAAAAACGCTGCAAGATCGTGTCTCCGATGATCCTTTCATTCCCGCATTACGAGGCTTGCAGGAGAAGTATGCTCTTCTGGAGGGGCTGACGCTGAATCTCGATAAAGTCGCTGTTTTTCGTCAGGATGGTACGATAGAGGTGCCAGATGATCCCGTCCGTCCAAGAAAAGGCATAGTGCTTATCCTAAGCATGCTTGCCGGTGGTTTTTTGGGGGTTGCGGTGGCTCTAGCCATCCTTATGGTGAGAGGTGGGTTTAGGCGCACGGTCGATGCTGCATGAGTTTTTTGCTTGTAGGGTCGGCAGAAGTTTATAGTCAATGGGATTTTCAGTTTTCAATCCATCGGATTTTGGTTGAGAACTGTTTTACATGAAGTGAGGTGCGCGTTAAATGAAGGATCTGAAGGTTGCAGTTGTTGGGCTAGGCTATGTTGGTCTTCCGCTTGCTGTTGAATTTGGTAAAAAACGAACCGTTGTCGGTTTCGATATCAATCAGGGGCGAATCGCTGAACTGCGGCAAGGCATTGACTCTACTCTTGAAGTAGATGCGGCTGAGTTGAAAGAAGCGTCCGAACTGAGCTTTACTTTCAATCTTCAGGACTTGCAAAAGTGCAATGTTTTCATTGTGACGGTTCCTACACCTATTGATGAACATAAGCAACCCGACCTCACCCCTCTTGTAAAGGCCTCGGAGAGCATCGGAAAGGTTCTGAAGAAGGGCGATATTGTAATTTATGAGTCTACCGTTTACCCGGGAGCGACGGAAGAAGACTGCGTACCTGTTCTGGAAAAATTTTCCGGGCTGAGGTTTAACGAGGACTTCTTCGCCGGTTATAGCCCCGAGCGCATCAATCCCGGCGATAAGGAACATCGGGTCTCTTCGATCAAGAAGGTCACTTCCGGCTCTACGCCGGAGATCGCGGAGTTGGTTGACTCCCTGTATAGAGAAATCATCACTGCCGGTACTCACAAGGCGAGCAGCATTAAAGTCGCTGAGGCTGCCAAGGTGATCGAAAATACGCAGCGAGATCTCAATATTGCTCTGATCAACGAACTCGCCATCATTTTCAATCGAATGGGTATCGATACCGAGGCGGTCCTCAAGGCTGCCGGCACGAAATGGAATTTCATGCCGTTCCGCCCGGGCCTAGTCGGCGGTCATTGCATCGGAGTCGATCCATATTATCTGACTCATAAAGCCCAGAGTATTGGCTATCATCCAGAGATCATCCTGGCTGGCCGCCGTTTGAATGACGGTATGGGTGCCTACGTCGTTTCGCAACTGGTCAAGGCTATGCTCAAGCGTCGTATCCACGTGGACGGTGCTCGCGTTCTGCTTATGGGGCTTACATTCAAGGAAAATTGTCCAGACCTCCGCAATACCAAAGTCGTCGATATTGTCCGTGAGTTGGCGGAATACAACATACAGGTTGATGTTTTTGATCCTTGGGTGAGCGCCGAAGATGCCATGCATGAGTATGGGATTACTCCAGTCGGTACGCCATCCCATGGCGCTTATGATGGAATTATCCTTGCGGTCGCGCACAGTGAATTCAAAAATATGGGCGCAGAAAATATACGAAAGTTAGGGAAGGCTGAGCATGTTCTCTATGATCTGAAATATCTACTCGATGAAGATCAGTCTGATCTACGCCTGTAAGATCAGTTGTAAGCTTTGTGAGTAGACGAGAGGGAATATGATGAGTCGTTATGAAGAGCTAAGAAAGGAATTGCCGGCGCAGCCGAAAGTCTGGCTGATTACAGGTGTGGCGGGCTTTATTGGCTCTAATCTTCTTGAAACTTTGCTAAAACTTGATCAGAAGGTTGTCGGCCTGGATAATTTTGCTACTGGTCATCAGCGGAACCTGGACGAAGTGCGGTCCTTGGTTAGCGAGAAGCAATGGTCAAATTTTAAACTTATTCAAGGTGATATTCGCAATCTGGATGATTGCAATAACGCCTGTGCAGGTGTTGATTACGTTTTACATCAAGCTGCCTTGGGTTCGGTGCCGCGTTCTATTAACGATCCGATCACCTCCAATGCAACGAACATCGATGGTTTCTTGAATATGCTGATTGCAGCCAGAGATGCCAAGGTGCAGAGTTTCACTTATGCGGCAAGTAGCTCTACCTATGGAGATCATCCCGGTTTACCGAAGGTGGAGGATACTATAGGTAAGCCTCTTTCCCCTTATGCGGTTACCAAATATGTGAATGAGCTTTATGCCGATGTGTTTTCGCGCTGCTACGGCTTTTCGACCATTGGGCTTCGTTATTTCAATGTGTTCGGTCGTCGACAGGATCCCAATGGTGCCTATGCGGCAGTCATACCAAAATGGACCTCTTCGATGATCCAGGGTGATGACGTCTATATTAACGGTGATGGCGAGACCAGTCGGGATTTTTGTTATATTGAAAACACCGTTCAGGCCAATCTGCTTGCTGCAACCGCGGGGCTTGATGCTCGTAATCAAGTTTACAATATTGCTGTTGGCGGGCGGACGAGTTTGAATCAGTTGTTCTTTGCGCTTCGCGACGGCCTTGCCGAAAACGGTGTGTCCTATCACCGGGAACCTGTTTATCGTGATTTTAGGGAGGGGGATGTACGTCACTCTCTCGCTGATATCAGCAAGGCTGCCAAACTGCTGGGGTATGCGCCGAAATATGATGTGTCTGCAGGTGTGGCGTTGGCCATGCCTTGGTACATCATGTTTTTGAAATGATATTCACTCTGGTGCGTTTGGATGAAAGTAGCGTCGTTTCCAAGAGCGGCGCTATTTTTGCTTTTGAGAGTCGCCTGGTGCTCCAAGTGCTCAATATTAGGGGCGTGTGATTCTCTATTTTCATCGCGGAGCACTTTTTCTATGATTGTTTTTTTATTTTTTACTCATTGTTTTCTCTTTTTTATGGTTTAGAAAAGTATGCTGGGAAAACATAGTCTGGTTTATTTTTTGTTCAAGTCTTTTCCGGCAATATTGACTCTTGTCGGTCTTTCCGTTTTTACTCGTCTGTTGAGTCCGGGTGAGTATGGAGTCTATTCGCTGACAATTATAGTTGTTGGCTTCCTCAATACGGTTTTCTTGCAATGGGTGGCGCTGGGGGTTGGTCGTTATCTGCCTGAGTGTAGTGATGACCAAGCTCGGGCGAGGCTTCTTGGCACGGCTAGGGCCATTAGCTTCCTTGTTTCACTCGTTATCATATTCGTCACGTTCCTGCTTTGGGAGTGGCGTGAAGAGATAGGTTTCTCTATTCTTTATTATATGGTCGGTTTTCTTTGCCTGGCACAGGCTTGGCATGATTTGAATCTGAAGATTCAAAATGCGATCTTGCAGCCGCTGACCTACGGGAAAATGTTGTTGATCAAAGGGGCTGGAAGCTTCTTTATCGGTGTTCTCCTTGTTTATTTCGGGTTTGGCGTTGATGGTTTGCTGCTGGGTACGCTTGTGTCTCTGGTACTGGCGACCATTTTCTTCCAAGATGCGTGGCGGGGAGTCAGTTGGGCGTTGGTAGACAAGGAGCAGTTAACCAGGTTGTTTGCCTATGGTGCACCACTGACGCTTACTTTCCTTTTTGCATTCATAGTCAATGCGTCTGATCGCTTCTTTATTGGGGCATTTCTGGGGGATGCCGCGGTAGGTGTCTACTCGGTGTCATATGACCTAGCGCAATATAGTGTTGGTACAGTGGCTTCTGTCGTTCACCTGGCGGCTTTTCCGCTGGTAATGGAGAAACTTTCCAAGAGCGGCTTGCCACAGACACAGGACCAACTGCGGAAGACCTTTATTTTTATCTTTGCAGTAGTCTCGCCTGCTGCCTGTGGTCTGGCCATGGTGGCTCCGGAAATTTCAGGATCTATTATGGGCGAAGAGTTTCGTGAGGGTGCCCTAAAGATAATTCCGTTGATATCCCTTTCGGCTTTTCTGGGGGCCTTGAAATCTTTTTACTTTGACTACTCTTTCCAATTGGCTAGTGCTACACGAGTGCAGGTTGTGACAGTGGCGGTGTCGGCAGTGGTTGATGTTGTGTTTAATTTAATCCTTATTCCGGAGTTTGGGATAGTTGGCGCGGCGGTATCTTCTGTTATGGCGTTTTCCTCTGCAATACTAATTAGTATCTTCTTGGGGCGACGTGTTTTCCCAATGCCCGCCCTTCCGGGGAAAGATGCTATGAAAATTGCGTTGTCTGTGCTGTTGATGGCGGTGTCAGTTGCATCCTTCAGTTTGGAGAGTGCTTTTTTTGGCCTGGTTGTGAAAGTTGTCTTGGGGGGAGGGGTCTATTTGGCGGCAATGATTGCTCTTGATGTATCTGGCATGCGTACTTTCCTGAAGAGCAAGCTAATTCGATGATAAGCAGTATGCCGACTTGCTTTCTGTTTGGAGGGGATGGGTCCCGGTTTGGTGGGGAGTGCCCAGAGCACTGCGATCTCCCGTTGGACAGGCGTGTCCAGGAATCAAGGAGGGGTAAATCATGATAGCGGAGCTCCCAGCAGTGCGGGTTCGGGCTTTTACCCAAGGTAGATCCGTTCCCAGTTCGAGATTTCGCGTGAAGGCTCTGCTCGAAGGGCTTGGCACGCGAGGTATCGACATGCATATGTCGGAAGCGCTGGTCTCTGCCTATCCTCCGCCTCGTCGACTGGATCGCCCGCTTTGGTTGCTGAGAGAACTGCTTCACCGCCTTCCTCAGGTAATCGGCTCTTACGGAAGTGACGTTGTGATCCTTCAACGAGAGCTTCTCTCGACAATTCCAACTCTTGAGTTTCTTACCAAGGCGCCCAGAATTCTGGATGTCGATGATGCAATATGGCTGCATCGTAGGGGGATCGCCGCGAATTCGATTGCTCGTCGTGTCGACCATATCGTGTGTGGCAATCAATACCTGGCCGATTACTTCGGTCAGTTCGGTAGGCCGACTACGATCATTCCGACGGGCGTCGATACTCTTCGTTTTTCACCCAGAAGGGAACGCAGGGAGAATAGAGTGATCGGCTGGTCCGGCACGTCGGGTGGCTACCGCTTTCTTTATGACATAGAAATCCCGCTGTCCCACCTGTTCAGAGATCACCCCGAATGGAAATTGAGGATCGTTTCGGACCGTCCTCCCGAGTTCAAGGTCATTCCAGCCGAAAAGGTTGAGTTCATTCGCTGGACAGAGACCAATGAGGTCGAAACGATTGCCGGAATGGATATCGGTATAATGCCTCTTGCCGATGATCTATGGTCGAGGGGGAAGTGTAGCTACAAAATGTTGCTTTATATGGCCTGTGGCTTGCCGGTAGTGGTTTCCGAGTATGGTATGAACCGCGATGTTCTAGCCCGAGGCTTCATCGGATATGGTGCGGTGGACGACGAGGGCTGGTATGAGTCACTTGCGGCTTTGGTCAAAGATCCGGAAGCCCGTGTGCGTGCAGGGCAAAATGGAAGAGATATTATCGAAAGGCACTATTCTCTCGATGTCGTTTGTGACCTGTGGGCAATGGTCATTGGCTCGGTAGCGCCTGGAAAGGGAACGAGGTGATTTGATGTGTGGTATCGCTGGCTTCTGGAATATTACGGGAACTCTCCTAGGGGATAATGCACGTGTGGCCCGGCAGATGGCTGCCGCCATACATCATCGTGGACCGGATGAGTCGGGGATTTGGTACGAGGCTCCGCGCGCCCCGATACTTGTCCATGCGCGTCTTGCGGTTCTGGAGCTTTCCCCCGCAGGCAGCCAGCCCATGCACTCCGACTGTGGTCGGTATGTGCTGATTTACAATGGCGAGATATACAACCATCTGGCTCTTAGGGCTCGCCTGAGCGAGGCAGGTGTAACACATTCCTGGCGTGGCGGATCGGACACCGAAACCTTATTGGCATGCTTTGCCCAATGGGGCGTGGAGAGTACCCTCAAGCTCACCGTGGGTATGTTCGCTCTGGCCTTGTGGGATCGACAGGAGAAAACAATTACTCTGGCTCGTGATCGAATGGGCGAAAAGCCTCTCTATTGGGGCTGGCAGAATGGCGTGCTTTTTTTTGCATCCGAACTGAAGGCCCTGAAAGAACATCCGCTTTTTAGGGGGGATATTGATAGAGATGCCTTGGCCCTATTTCTACGATATGGATATGTCCCGGCTCCCTATAGTATTTATAAAGGTATCGGGAAGCTAAGGGCAGGGAGCTATTTGGTCCTATCGGAACGTTCATTGAACGAGACCTGCGAACCTGCTGCCTATTGGAGTGCGAACGCCGCGATAGAAGAGGCTCTCTCCAATCCATTCCAGGGAACGGATGCCGAGGCAGTTGATCTTCTGGAAAGCCAGTTGAGAACTAGCATATCGGATCAGATGGTCTCCGATGTTCCTTTGGGAGCTTTTCTGAGCGGTGGGGTGGATAGTAGTACGGTCGTGGCGCTGATGCAGCAGCAGTCCTCACGCCCTATACGGACATTCTCTATTGGCTTTGATGAGCCTGGGTATGATGAGGCTGTTTACGCAAAGGCGGTTGCAGAACATATCGGTACCGATCATACAGAGCTCTATGTCAATTCAAAAGATGCTCTAGATGTAATTCCATCTTTGCCAAAGATCTACTGTGAGCCATTTGGTGACAGTTCGCAGATACCAACCTTGATTGTCAGTGGATTGGCCAGGCAGCAAGTTACTGTTGCGCTGAGTGGAGATGGTGGTGATGAACTGTTTGGCGGCTACAATCCCTATCAGTTTACTCCCCGTGTCTGGCGCATGCTGGAGCGATTTCCTCATTCCATGCGGCGTTTCGCATCGGCTTTTGCTCAGGATTTACCTTTACCTGACAAGTTGGGGAAGCTGCGTGACGTATTTGCTTCGAGGACGGCCGAGGAGCTTTTCTATCGATTGAACAGTCACTGGAGAAATCACGAATACCCGGTCATAGGTGCAAAGGGTCACACGGCACTATTGGATACTCCAGAAAGATGGCCAAGGGTGGACTCGTTCCAGCACTGGATGATGGCCATGGATGTTCAGGGCTACATGCCTGACGACATTCTGGTGAAGGTAGACAGAGCAGCGATGGCTAACAGCCTGGAAACCCGGGTTCCACTGATAGACCATCGCGTGTTCGAACTGGCTTGGCGCATGCCGTTGCATATGAAGATTCGCAATGGAAAAGGAAAGTGGTTGCTTCGTGAAGTCTTGTATAGGCATGTTTCGCGAGAGCTCATAGAGCGGCCCAAGAAGGGGTTTTCCGTTCCTGTCTCCGATTGGCTGAGAGGCCCTCTGAAAGAGTGGGCTGAATCGCTGCTTGATGAGCGACGCCTTCAGCAAGAAGGTTATTTGGATAGTAGGTTGATACGCAGGATCTGGAACGACCACTTGGCGGGAAGGCGGGACCACTCAAGACGCCTCTGGAGTGTTCTCATGTTCCAAGCGTGGTTGGAGTCATGACCACAGTAAAAGTTATCCACGTGATAGCCGGCCTGAAGAAAGTCGGCGGTGCTGAGCTAATGCTCAAGCGGTTGATCGAGACTCAAAATGGCGGCAGTGAATTCGAACATTCGATTATTTCACTGTCTGATCTTGGTGAGTTTGGGCAGGGTCTGATTGAGGCTGGTATATCTGTTGATGTGCTTGGCATGACCTCGATGAGGGATATGCCTCGGGTGCTCCTTCGTCTGATAGGGATATTTCGTGAAAGGAGGCCCGATATAGTCCAAACATGGATGTATCATTCCGATCTTCTTGGTGGATTGGCTGCCAGAATGGCCGGTATTGGCGGGATTATATGGGGAGTCCGCACGACCGACCTTCAAGAGGGCGGCAAGAGTACGACTGTTCTGGTACGGAAGGTGTGTGCCTGGCTATCCGGATTCTTGCCAAAATATATTGTTTGCGCCGCCGAGGCCTCAAGGCGCTCACACATTGCTGTTGGCTACAACGCAAGCAGGATGCTGGTCATTCCCAACGGTTTCGATCTCACTCGCCTGCAGGCGACCGACGAACAGCGGTCCGCTATCAGGAGTGAATCTGGTATAGAGGCCAGCGATATCGTGATTGGCAGTCTAGGCAGATTCCACCCGGTAAAGGATCATGCTTCCTTTGTCGCAGCTGCCGGTCTGCTGGCTCCACGTTATTCGCGCTTGAAGTTTCTTTTGGTGGGACGGGAGCTGCTGTCTTCCAATGCTGAATTGCAGCGCCTCATCGAAGCTACCGGGTATGCGGAGCGCTTCATCCTGCTTGGAGAGCGGCAAGATGTAGCTTCGTGTCTGAAAGCCATGGATATCTTCTGTCTGCATTCTCGCACGGAGGGATTCCCCAATGTTCTTGGTGAAGCCATGGCCATGGGATTGCCTTGTATTACCACTGATGTGGGGGATGCGGCTTATTTGCTAGGTAACGACGGTGTCGTCGTTCCGGCCTTGGATCCGAATGCGCTCGGCAAAGGTATCGAGGATCTCATTGCGTTGGATGTCGAGGGTCGTCGGGCACTTGGTGAGGCTGCAAGACAGAGGATTTACTCGAACTTCACGATGGCCAGTGCCTCTCAGCGTTTCATGAGTCTGTATCGCGACATTCTTGTAAAAAGAAAAGCTTGACGAGCTTGAAGGTTATGTTTGTAAAACGCATCGAGGAGTTTGCATGAAGCCGGTATTGTTGATGATAGTGAACGACCCGGCTTTCTTCATGTCTCACCGTTTACCGGTCGCTGTCGGAGCCCAGCAGGCTGGTTTCCAGGTACATATCGCCACACGCCCTGGTGAAGCGGTGAAAAAGATCGTCTCCCAAGGTTTTCTGCATCATGAATTGCCACTGTCCAGAAGCGGAAAAAATCCTTTTTCAGAGCTGTATCTGCTGACTTATGTCTGGCGCCTTTTGTGGAGATTGCGGCCTGATGTTTTACACCTGGTTACCATCAAGCCGGTAATCTATGGCGGTATCGCCGCACGCTTGGCGCCGGTGAAGGGGGTCGTGGCGGCCGTTTCCGGACTTGGTTTCGTTTTCATGGCCAAGGGTCTGAAGGCCTGCGCGTTTCGTGCCTGTGTCGCCTGGCTTTATCGGCGGGCTTTGGGCAAGAAAAAGTTGCGTGTCATCTTTCAAAATCCCGATGATCGGGACGCGCTGATCGGCCTGGGTGCGATCACTTTTGAAAAGTCCGTCCTGATTCGCGGTTCGGGGGTCGACCTGACGCAGTACCAGCCGGCCCCGGAAAGCCCCGAAACGCCGGTGGTCACATTGGCGGCTCGGTTGCTCAGGGACAAGGGTGTGCTGGAATTCGTCGAAGCGGCAAATATCCTTAGGCAGCGCAGCGTACCGGCACATTTTCAACTGGTCGGAGACCTGGATCCTGGGAACCCCACCAGTATCGAGCCGTCCGAACTAGAGCGTTGGCGTAGTGAAGGCACGATCGAGTGTCTTGGTTATCGCCAGGATATCGCGTCTGTCTTCGCCCGTTCGCATATAGTCGTTCTGCCTTCTTATCGTGAAGGGCTTCCCAAGGTCCTGGTCGAGGCGTCGGCGTGCGGGCGTGCGGTTGTGACGACCGATGTACCGGGTTGCCGGGATGCAATCCAGGCTGATGTTACGGGCCTGCTCGTGCCGGTGCGTGATTCTGCTGCTCTGGCGGATGCCATTCAGCGTCTTATTGAGTCGCCAGAGTTGCGCAAGAAGATGGGAGCTGCTGGGCGAGCGTTGGCAGAGCGTGATTTTGCGATCGAAAGTATCGTCCAACAGCACCTGGATATTTATCGGGCACTAGGGAGCGGAGCTTGACGCGACATAATGTATTGGTAACGGGGGCAACCGGATTCATCGGGGCCGCGCTGGTCAATAGTCTCTGTTCTTCCGGGCAGTACAAGGTTTGGGCCGGGTGCCGCCGAAGAGGTGGGGCCTGGCCTCGAGGGGTTACTCCCTTGCTTCTGGGTGAACTGGGCAGTTCTGTTGTCTGGGATGCGGAGTCGGCCATCGATACGGTGGTTCATTGCGCTGCCCGCGTGCATGTCATGAGCGAGACGGCCTCCGATCCGCTCGTCGAGTTCCGCAAGGCCAACGTTCAGGGGACACTTGATCTGGCCCGGGAGGCCGTATCCCGGGGAGTGCGGCGTTTCATCTTTATCAGCTCGATAAAGGTCAATGGCGAGGGAACTGAGCCCGGTCGGCCCTATACTGCGGACAGTCCGCCCAATCCTGTCGATCCCTATGGCGTTTCCAAACGGGAAGCGGAGCAAGCGCTATTGGATCTGGCGGAAGAGACCGGACTGGAGGTTGTGATCATCCGACCGGTCCTGGTTTATGGTCCAGGGGTCAAGGCCAACGTACAGACCATGATGCGCTGGCTGAAGCGCGGCGTGCCCCTCCCTCTAGGGGCTATTCATAATCGGCGTAGTCTGGTGTCGCTGGATAATCTTGTCGACCTCATCATCACCTGCATCGAGCATCCGGCTGCGGTCGGGCAAGTTTTCCTCGTAAGCGACGGTGAGGATCTTTCCACCACCGAGTTGCTGCGGAGAATGGGACGCGCCTTGGGCGCTCCCGCTCGCCTGCTGCCTGTTCCCGCCAGTTGGATCGGTGCAGCGGCGAAAGTTCTGAACAGGCAGGCATTTGCTCGCCGCCTGTGCGGCTCATTGCAAGTCGATATCATGAAAACCCGCCAAGTGCTTGGCTGGACTCCGCCGGTAGGGGTGGACCAGGCATTGGAGAAAACCGCCCGCTCTTTCCTGGATCGCCAATGATGAATCTATGGTTGTTGTTGCCGGCGGTTGCCGCTCTTTCCCTGCTGTTGACCGCCGGCTTGCGCCGTTACGCGATTGCCCGCAGCTTGATCGATGTACCCAATGCTCGAAGTTCTCACCAGGTGCCGACGCCTAGGGGGGGCGGTGTCGCTATCGTGCTCTCCTTCCTGCTGGCAGTGCTGCTTGCGGCGATATTGGGCGCGGTGAAACCGGATCTGGCCACTGGTATCCTGGGGGCGGGTATTGGGATCGCATTGCTGGGCTTCCTCGACGATCATGGCCATATCGCTGCCCGTTGGCGTTTGCTCGGCCATTTCGCCGGTGCTTGCTGGCTGCTGTACTGGCTTGGAGGTTTGCCTGCATTGGCCTTTTTCGGCCTTGTGGTCGATCTGGGGTGGGTTGGACACATAGCTGCGGCGTTCTATCTGGTATGGATGCTCAATCTCTACAATTTCATGGACGGTATCGATGGGATTGCCAGCGTTGAGGCTGTGTGTGTGTGCGTTGGCGCTGCCCTGCTTGTCGTGGTCAGTGGTGTAGGTTCCGATGAGGCATCCCAGGGCGTTTGGTTGGCGGCGCTGCTGGCAGCCGCGGTGACGGGGTTCCTTTTCTGGAATTTCCCTCCTGCGCGGATCTTCATGGGGGATGCTGGTAGCGGTTTCTTGGGGGTTATCATTGGTGGCCTTTCCCTGCAAGCCGCATGGGTCTCGCCGCAACTCTTCTGGGGTTGGCTCATCCTGCTGGGGGTATTCATTGTTGATGCCACCCTGACCTTGTTGCGCCGGTTGCTGCGGGGAGACAAGGTTTATGAGGCGCATCGCAGTCACGCATACCAGTATGCTTCTCGTCATTACGGGCGTCATCTTCCTGTTACCCTGGCAGTGGGAGGCATCAACATCTTCTGGTTGTTGCCACTGGCACTGCTTGTCGCAGCGGGGAAGATCGACGGCATGCTTGCTTTGTTGATTGGCTACCTGCCTCTGGCGTTCCTGGCGCTCCGTTTTAAGGCCGGAGTCCTGGAATCACGCGCTGCTTGAATGTCCCGGTTGGCTGGAGGCGCGGGACGATTTTCCGGGAACGTATAATATGAAAGGAATGTGCAAGCGATGATCAGTAGTGACTACTGCCGATAGCGTGATTTGGGTTCCGGAATGGTATTTGCCAGACCAAGGAAATGGACTGCCCGGACTTGTTCGGGTGGATGCGGGTGCAGTGAAGGGGGCTGATTAATAGGATGTTGGATAACTTGCGTGGACGCCTCCTGGGATTGCCGCGCCGCCAGAAGCGCATTCTCCAGGTTGCGACGGACATCGGCCTGGTGTGGCTTTCATTGTGGCTGGCTTTCCTGGTGCGTCTCGGCACCGAAGACATGATCGATCCGTTCGGGGATCACGCCTGGCTGTTCATAGCGGCGCCTCTAACCGCCATCCCGCTCTTCATCCGCTTCGGCATGTACCGGGCGGTGATGCGCTACCTGGGCAACGACGCCCTTATCGCGATCGCCAAGGCCGTCACCATTTCCGCGCTGGTCCTGTCGTTGCTGGTCTACTGGTACCGCTCCCCGCCGGCGGTGGTGCCCCGTTCCCTGGTGTTCAACTACTGGTGGTTGAGCATGCTGCTGATCGGCGGCTTGCGTCTGGCCATGCGCCAGTATTTCATGGGCGACTGGTACTCTGCTGTGCAGTCGGTACCATTTCTCAATCGCCAGGATGGCCTGCCCAGGGTGGCCATCTATGGCGCGGGGGCGGCCGGCAACCAGTTGGTTGCGGCATTGCGTCTCGGTCGGGCGATGCGTCCGGTGGCGTTCATCGATGACGACAAGCAGATCGCCAACCGGGTCATCGCCGGTCTGCGGGTCTATACCGCCAAGCATATCCGCCAGATGATCGACGAGACGGGCGCGCAGGAGGTTCTCCTGGCGATTCCTTCCGCCACTCGGGCCCGGCGCCGAGAGATTCTCGAGTCCCTGGAGCCGTTCCCGCTGCACGTGCGCAGCATGCCCGGCTTCATGGACCTGGCCAGCGGCCGGGTCAAGGTGGACGACCTGCAGGAGGTGGACATCGCTGACCTGCTGGGGCGCGACAGCGTCGCACCGCGCAAGGAGCTGCTGGAACGGTGCATCCGCGGTCAGGTGGTGATGGTGACTGGGGCGGGCGGTTCTATCGGTTCGGAACTCTGTCGGCAGATCATGAGTTGTTCGCCTAGCGTGCTGATCCTGTTCGAGCACAGCGAATACAACCTCTACAGCATCCATCAGGAACTGGAGCGTCGGATCAAGCGCGAGTCGCTTTCGGTGAACCTGTTGCCGATCCTCGGTTCGGTGCGCAATCCCGAGCGCCTGGTGGACGTGATGCGTACCTGGAAGGTCAATACCGTCTACCATGCGGCGGCCTACAAGCATGTGCCGATCGTCGAGCACAACATCGCCGAGGGCGTTCTCAACAACGTGATAGGCACCTTGCATGCGGTGCAGGCCGCGGTGCAGGTCGGCGTGCAGAACTTCGTGCTGATTTCCACCGACAAGGCGGTGCGACCGACCAATGTGATGGGCAGCACCAAGCGCCTGGCGGAGATGGTCCTTCAGGCGCTCAGCAACGAATCGGCACCGGTGCTGTTCGGCGATCGGAAGGACGTGCATCACGTCAACAAGACCCGTTTCACCATGGTCCGCTTCGGCAACGTCCTCGGTTCGTCCGGTTCGGTCATTCCGCTGTTCCGCGAGCAGATCAAGCGCGGCGGCCCGGTGACGGTCACCCACCCGAGCATCACCCGTTACTTCATGACCATTCCCGAGGCAGCGCAGTTGGTCATCCAGGCCGGTTCGATGGGGCAGGGCGGAGATGTATTCGTGCTGGACATGGGGCCGCCGGTGAAGATCCTGGAGCTCGCCGAGAAGATGATCCACCTGTCCGGCCTGAGCGTGCGTTCCGAGCGTTCGCCCCATGGTGACATCGCCATCGAGTTCAGTGGCCTGCGTCCTGGCGAGAAGCTCTACGAAGAGCTGCTGATCGGTGACAACGTGAATCCCACCGACCATCCGATGATCATGCGGGCCAACGAGGAACACCTGAGCTGGGAGGCCTTCAAGGTCGTGCTGGAGCAGTTGCTGGCCGCCGTGGAGAAGGACGACTACTCGCGGGTTCGCCAGTTGCTGCGGGAAACCGTCAGCGGCTATGCGCCTGACGGTGAAATCGTCGACTGGATCTATCGCCAGAGGCGGCGAGAACCCTGAGTCATCGTTCTCCGGAAAAGGCCGCCTAGCGGCCTTTTTTGTTTTCTCCGTACGATGTTTCCGGTGCCGGACCAGGAAGCGACTGCTTTGCTGGGGCTGTCGATCCAGGCGCGTTCCACGGCGATAAGGTGGTTTCGTGGATGGGCATGAAGCCCTCTACGTGGTCATTCATCTCTGAAGGAGTGCACCCATGCACCTAATCAAATCCGCTCTGCTTCTCATCCTGTTCGCCTGTCTTCCGTTTTCGGCTTCCGCCGCACCGGTCGCCGTCGCCAAGAATCCGCTGGCCGCAACGACACCTGCGACGACCGTGTCGCCGGGGGAGCAGGTCAATATCAATACGGTCGACGAGGCCGCCCTGATACGGGGGCTCAACGGTGTCGGCGAGGCCAAGGCCAGGGCGATCCTCGAGTATCGTGCGGCCCATGGTCCGTTCGTCTCGGTGGATCAACTGCTGGAAGTGAAAGGGGTAGGCCCGGCGTTGCTGGAGAAGAACCGGGCGCGGATCGTCATCGAGTGAGGTGCGACTGAAGGGGCGAACTTTCGTCCCGATAACGAAAAAGCCCCCGGCATGTGCCGAGGGCTTTGAATTTGGCTCCGCGACCTGGACTCGAACCAGGGACCCAATGATTAACAGTCATTTGCTCTACCGACTGAGCTATCGCGGAACAGCGAGGCGTATGTTACTGATTAAAAAGGGGAAGTCAAGCCTCTCCCGATGACTTCCCCATTTTCCCTACAGGACCTGGACGATGGCCTTGGTGATGGTCTCCAGGTTCGATTTGTTCAGCGCGGCGACGCAGATACGGCCGGTGCTGACGGCGTAGATACCGAACTCGGTCCTCAGGCGCTCGACCTGGTCGGCGGTCAGGCCGGAATAGGAGAACATGCCACGTTGGCGACCGACGAAGCTGAAGTCGCGCTTGGCGCCGTGGGCTGCCAGTTGCTCGACCATCGCCAGGCGCATGTCGCGGATGCGGTCGCGCATCTCGCCCAGTTCCTGCTCCCAGAGGGCCCGCAGTTCCGGGCTGTTGAGCACGGAGGAGACGACGCTGGCGCCGTGGGTCGGTGGGTTCGAATAGTTGGTGCGGATCACCCGCTTCACCTGGGACAGCACGCGGGCCGATTCATCGCGGCTTTCGGTCACGATCGAGAGGGCGCCGACGCGTTCGCCATAGAGCGAGAAGGATTTGGAGAACGAGCTGGAAACGAAGAAGCTCAGGCCCGACTGGGCGAACAGGCGCACCGCGGCGGCGTCTTCCTCGATGCCGTTGCCGAAGCCCTGGTAGGCGATGTCGAGGAACGGCACGTGGCCCTTGGCCTTGAGCACGTCCAGCACCTGTTTCCAGTCGTCCAGCTCGAGATCGACGCCGGTCGGATTATGGCAGCAGGCGTGCAGAACCACGATCGAGCGGGCCGGCAGGGCATTCAGGTCTTCCAGCAGGCCGGCGCGGTTCACGCCATTGCTGGCGGCGTCGTAATAGCGGTAGTTCTGCACCGGGAAGCCGGCGGCTTCGAACAGTGCGCGGTGGTTTTCCCAGCTCGGGTCGCTGATGGCCACGGTGGCGTCGGGCAGCAGGCGCTTGAGGAAGTCGGCGCCGAGCTTGAGCGCGCCGGTGCCGCCGACGGCCTGGGTCGTGACCACACGGCCGGCGGCCAGCAGCTCGGACTCGTTACCGAACAGCAGTTTCTGTACGCCCTGGTCGTAGGCGGCGATCCCTTCGATCGGCAGGTAGCCGCGCGGCGCGTGGGCCTCGATGCGGGCCTTCTCGGCAGCCTGCACGGCACGCAACAGCGGAATGCGCCCCTCCTCGTTGTAGTACACGCCCACGCCCAGGTTGATCTTGCCCGGACGGGTATCGGCGTTGAAGGCTTCGTTCAGGCCAAGGATGGGATCACGCGGTGCCATTTCGACGGCAGAAAACAGACTCATTTTGCGGCTGCTCGGAGTGTGAAGAGAGGAGGGCAACGCAACCCGTTATGCGGGGGCGCAAAGGGTTGCGCAAACGGGGGGTTATTATAGACACCCCTTGATGCATGCGGCGACATTTAGGTGCATGCTTTCAGCTATTTCTGACGCCGGATTTTCCTTGGCGTCACAGCTCCCTGCGAGGTTTTTCATGGATACGTTCCAACTCGACTCGCGCTTCAAGCCCGCCGGCGACCAGCCGGAAGCCATCCGGCAGATGGTCGAGGGGCTGGAGGCGGGGCTTTCGCACCAGACCCTGCTGGGGGTGACGGGCTCTGGCAAGACTTTCAGCATCGCCAACGTGATTGCCCAGGTGCAGCGCCCGACCCTGGTCCTGGCGCCGAACAAGACCCTGGCGGCCCAGCTCTACGGGGAGTTCAAGACGTTCTTCCCGCACAATTCCGTGGAGTACTTCGTTTCCTACTACGACTACTACCAGCCGGAGGCCTACGTCCCGTCTTCCGATACCTATATCGAGAAGGACTCCTCGATCAACGACCATATCGAGCAGATGCGCCTGTCGGCGACCAAGGCGCTGCTCGAGCGTCCGGATGCGATCATCGTCGCCACCGTGTCGTCCATCTACGGCCTCGGTGATCCCGCGTCCTACCTGAAGATGGTCCTGCACCTGGACCGCGGCGACCGCATCGACCAGCGCGAACTGCTGCGGCGACTGACCAGCCTGCAGTACACCCGCAACGACATGGATTTCGCCCGTGCGACTTTCCGTGTGCGTGGCGATGTGATCGACATCTTCCCGGCCGAATCCGATCTCGAGGCGATTCGTGTCGAGTTGTTCGACGACGAGGTGGAAAGCCTCTCGGCCTTCGATCCGCTCACCGGCGAGGTGATCCGCAAGCTGCCGCGCTTCACCTTCTACCCCAAGAGCCACTACGTGACCCCGCGCGAGACGCTGCTGGAGGCGGTCGACCAGATCAAGGCCGAACTCAAGGAACGCCTGGACTACCTGCGCAACAACAACAAGCTGGTGGAAGCGCAGCGCCTGGAGCAGCGCACCCGTTTCGACCTGGAGATGATCCTCGAGCTGGGCTACTGCAACGGCATCGAGAACTACTCGCGCTATCTTTCCGGGCGGGCCCCCGGCGAGCCGCCGCCGACGCTCTACGACTACCTGCCGGCCAACTCGCTGCTGGTTATCGACGAATCGCACGTCAGCGTTCCGCAGGTCGGTGCGATGTTCAAGGGCGACCGCTCGCGCAAGGAGACCCTGGTGGAATACGGTTTCCGCCTGCCTTCGGCGCTGGACAACCGGCCGCTGCGCTTCGAAGAGTGGGAGGCGGTGAGTCCGCAGACCATCTTCGTCTCCGCCACCCCGGGCCCCTACGAGGCGGAGCATGCCGGGCGGGTCATCGAGCAGGTGGTGCGTCCCACCGGGCTGGTCGATCCGGAGATCGAGGTACGTCCGGCGATGACCCAGGTGGACGACCTGCTCTCGCAGATCCGCCAGCGTGTGGCCAAGGACGAGCGGGTGCTGGTGACTACCCTGACCAAGCGCATGGCCGAGGACCTCACCGATTATCTCGGCGATCACGACGTGCGGGTGCGCTACTTGCACTCGGACATCGATACCGTCGAGCGAGTGGAGATCATCCGCGACCTGCGCGCCGGTGCGTTCGACGTGCTGGTGGGGATCAACCTGCTGCGCGAAGGCCTGGACATGCCCGAGGTGTCGCTGGTGGCGATCCTCGACGCGGACAAGGAAGGCTTCCTGCGCTCGGAGCGCTCGCTGATCCAGACCATCGGTCGTGCCGCGCGCAACCTGCACGGCAAGGCGATCCTCTACGCCGACAACGTCACCGGCTCGATGCAGCGTGCGATCGACGAGACCGAGCGGCGTCGGGCCAAGCAGATCGCCTTCAACGAAGCCCATGGCATCGTGCCCAAGGGGGTGCGCAAGGACATCAAGGACATTCTCGAAGGCGCCGTGGTGCCCGGCGCGCGCGGCAAGCGCAAGGGCGTGGCCAAGGTGGCGGAGGAGAGCGGGCGCTACGAGAACGAACTGCGCTCGCCGAGCGAGATCAGCAAGCGCATCCGCCAACTGGAGGAAAAGATGTACCAGTTGGCCCGCGACCTGGAGTTCGAGGCGGCGGCGCAACTGCGCGACGAGATCCAGACGCTGCGCGAGCGCCTGGTCAACGTCTGATCCTCAGTGAGCCCCGGCGTCGGCGCGGGTGCCGATGCCGGCCGGCAGCGAGCGGGTCAGCAGCACCGCGAGCATGCTCACTGCGAGCACCATGCCGATGACATGGAAAGCATCGTTGTAGGCCATGATCATCGCCTGCTGGTGGGTGATCTCGCTGAGTTTGCCCAGCGCCGCCTGCTGGCTGCCCAGTTGCGCGGCGAGTTGCGCGAGGCGTTCGTCGACCTGCGGGTTGGTCGGCACCAGGGCTTCGCGCAGATAGTCGAAGTACACCTTGGCGCGACTGTCGAGCAGGGTCGCGAGCAGGGCGATGCCGATGGCGCCGCCGAGGTTGCGCAGGATGTTGAACAGGCTCGAGGCCGAGCCGGCATCCTGTGGCTGCAGGTAGGCGGTGGCGATCAGCGAAATGGTCACCATGATCATCGGCTGGCCGAGGGCGCGCAGTAGCTGGATCTGGTTGAACTGCGGTCCGGCGAAGTCCGGGTTGAGCACCCCGGAGAAGAAGCTGGCAAGGCCGAACAGGCCGAAGCCGGCGGCGCAGAGCAGGCGCGGCGAGACCAGCCTCATCAACTTCGGGACCAGCGGGATCAGGAACAGCTGGGGAATGCCCATCCACATGATCACCTCGCCGATCTGCATGGCGTTGTAGCCCTGGATTTGTGCCAGGTACAGCGGCAGTACGTAGATCGAGCCGTACAGGCCCATGCCCAGACCGATGCTGGAAATGCTCGCGAGGCCGAAGTTGCGGTTGCGCAGGATGCCCAGGTCGATCAGCGGGTTCGGCCGCGACAGTTGCAGGATGACGAACAGGACCAGGCTGAACAGGGCGACGCTGCCGAGGCTGACGATCAGTTGCGACTCCAGCCAGTCCTTGCGGTGACCTTCCTCGAGGAAGACCTGCAGGCAGCCCAGGCCGATGCCGAGGGTGACAATGCCGGCGTAGTCGGTACTCTTCAGCAGTTCCCAATGCGGCGCCTTTTTCTCCAGGCCGTAGAGCAGCCCGGCGATCATCAACAGGCCCGGCGGCACGTTGATATAGAAGATGTATTCCCAGCCGAAGTTTTCCGTCAGCCAGCCTCCCAGGGTCGGTCCGATGGAGGGCGCGAAGGTGGCGGTGATGGCGAACAGCGCCATGCCCTTCGGACGGTGGTGTTCCGGCAACTTGACCAGGGCCAGGGTGAACGCCAGCGGAATCAGCGCGCCGCCGGTGAAACCCTGCATGGCGCGGAACACGATCATGCTTTCCAGGTTCCAGGCGAACGAGCAGAGCAGCGAGGACACCAGGAAGCCCACCGAGATCATCACCGCCAGGCGGCGTGCCGAGAGCAGTTGCACCAGCCAGGCGGTCATCGGGATCATGATGATCTCCGCCACCAGGTAGGAGGTGGAGATCCACGAGCCTTCCTCGAGGGTTGCCGCCAGCGCGCCCTGGATGTCCTTCAGCGAGGAGTTGGTGATCTGGATGTCGAGCACCGCCATGAATGCGCCGAGCATGGCGCTGAGCACCGCGATCCAGTCGCGCCGGGTCGGTTCGCCAAGCGGCCGGGCCAGCGCCTCAGCGGTCACGGAGCTCGACCTCGGCTTCGACGGACATGCCGGGGCGGATGCGGCCATGCAGCGGGTTGTCGGCCTCGAACACGATCTTCACCGGGATGCGTTGCACCACCTTGGTGAAGTTTCCGGTGGCGTTGTCCGGTGGCAGCAGGCTGAACTGCGCGCCGGAAGCGGCGAACAGGCTATCGATGCGGCCGTCGATAGGCGTGTCGGGGAAGGCGTCGAAGGTCAGGCGCGCCTTCTGCCCGTCGCGCATGCGGCCTACCTGGGTCTCCTTGAAGTTGGCCTGGACCCAGATGTCTTCGTCCGGCACCAGCGACAGCAAATGGGTGCCGACCTGCACGTACTGGCCGTTGCGTGCGCTGCGCTGGCCGACCAGGCCGCTGATCGGCGAATGGATCAGGGTGCGTGACAGGTTGATTTCGGCTTGCGCCAGTTCGGTGCGGGCGCTGGCGATCTGCGCTTCCAGGCGCTTGATCTCGGCGCCCAGGGTGTCGCGCTGGACGCGTTGTGCCTCGAGGTCGGCGCGGGCCTTGGCCAGTTGCGAGCGAGCCACATGGTTGTCGGCGGTGAGGGTGGTGACCCGTTCCTCGGAAACGTAGCCGGGCTTGCGCAGGGCTTCGGCGCGGTTCAGGTCGATCTGTGCGCGACCGAGGGTTGCCTGGCTGGCGTTGACGTCGGCGGCGCTGGCGGCGATCAGGCTGCCCTGCTGCACCAGCTTGCTGCGCGCCTGGGCCAGTTCCGCCTCGCGGGTGGCCAGCGCGGCCTGGGCGCGCTCGACGGCGAGCTTGAAGTCGGCGTCTTCCAGGCGTACCAGTAGCTGCCCCTTGTCCACGTGCTGGTTGTCGCGCACCAGGACTTCCTCGACCCGCGCGCCCAACTGGCTGGCCACCCGCGTGATCTCGCCCTGGACGTAGGCGTTGTCGGTGCTTTCCACGTGGCGGCCGATGAACCACCAGTGCAGGAAGAAGGCCAGGGCGATCAGGCCGACGGCCACCAGGAAGACGGTCAGGCGACGTTTGAGTTGGGCGGGCATGGGTGGAGTGTTCCGTCGGCAAAATTCGGCCAATCTAGCAGTGTTCCGCCGGACGTTATAGGCGCTACACTTCGGACTCTTTGTTGCTTATAGGGAACAATAATGGGGCTTGATGATGCGCTGATCTTCACCCGCGTGGTGGAGTACCACAGCTTCACCCAGGCCGCGCAGAGCCTGGGCATGCAGAAGTCCACGGTGAGCCGGCGCATCGCCCTGCTGGAGGAGCGCCTGGGCGTGCGCCTGCTCAATCGCACTACCCGCAAGTTGCGCCTGACCGAAGTAGGGCAGGCCTACTACGAGCGCTGCCGGCAGATCATGCACGATTTCGCCGAGGCCGAGCAGGCGGTCATGCAGTTGCAACAGGCGCCGTCGGGATTGCTGCGGATCACCTCGCCGATAGAGTTCGGCCAGATGTTCCTCGCCAGCCTGCTGGGCGACTTCATGCGCCAGTACCCGCAGATCACCGCCGAGGTCGAGCTGGCCTCGCGCAGCGTCGATCCGCTGCAGGAGGGCGTCGACATCGTGATCATGGTCGGCCAGCCGGAGGATTCCACCCTGGTGGCCCGTCGCCTGCTCTCTACCAGCCGCTGGCTCTGCGCCAGCCCCGACTACCTGGCGGCGCACGGCACGCCGACATCGGTGGCCGAGCTTGCCGGGCATCGCGCGGTCCTTCTGTCCACCGACTCCCAGCGCTACTGGCCGCTTTCCGGAGACAGCCTGCCCTGCCAGCGGGTGCTGTCCTGCAACAACATCACCTTCGCCCGCGAGGCGGTGGTCGCCGGTGCCGGCATTGCCGCGCTACCGGCGCTGATCTGTGCGGAGAGCGTGCACAGCGGGCGTCTGGTGCGTTTGCTGGCGGACGTGCCGTTGCCGGTCGGCGAACTGTATGCGGTCTATCCTTCGCGGCGTTTCCAGGCGATGAAGGTCAAGGCCTTCCTCGATTTCCTGATCAGCCGCCTGCCGGCCGACACCGGTCGTTTACTGGAGCCGGAGGCGGCCCGCCTGATAACATCGCGCCCCTGAATTTCCGTTTTAACTTCCGCTTGGCAAGAGAGTCTCCATGACCACTGTTCGTACTCGCATCGCCCCGTCGCCGACGGGCGACCCGCACGTCGGTACCGCATACATCGCGCTGTTCAACCTGTGCTTCGCGCGTCAGCACGGCGGTCAGTTCATCCTGCGCATCGAGGACACCGACCAGCTGCGTTCGACGCGGGAGTCCGAGCAGCAGATCTACGACGCCCTGCGCTGGCTCGGCATCGAATGGGACGAGGGCCCGGACGTCGGCGGCCCGCATGGCCCGTACCGGCAGAGCGAGCGCGGGCATATCTACAAGAAGTATTCGGACGAACTGGTCGAGAAGGGCCATGCCTTCACCTGCTTCTGCACGCCCGAGCGCCTCGATGCGGTTCGCGCCGAGCAGATGGCGCGCAAGGAAACCCCGCGCTACGACGGCCACTGCATGCACCTGCCGAAGGATGAGGTGCAGCGCCGCCTCGCCGCCGGCGAGTCCCACGTCACCCGCATGAAGGTGCCGACCGAGGGCGTCTGCGTGGTGCCGGACATGCTCCGCGGCGATGTCGAGATTCCGTGGGATCGCATGGACATGCAGGTGCTGATGAAGGCCGACGGCCTGCCCACCTACTTCCTCGCCAACGTGGTCGACGACCACCTGATGGGCATCACCCACGTCCTGCGCGGCGAAGAGTGGCTGCCGTCGGCGCCCAAGCTGATCAAGCTCTACGAGTATTTCGGCTGGGAGCAGCCGCAGCTGTGCTACATGCCACTGCTGCGCAACCCGGACAAGAGCAAGCTGTCCAAGCGCAAGAATCCGACCTCTATCACCTTCTACGAGCGCATGGGCTACCTGCCGCAGGCGCTGCTCAACTACCTCGGGCGGATGGGCTGGTCGATGCCGGACGAGCGCGAGAAATTCACCCTCGCCGAGATGATCGAGCATTTCGACCTGTCGCGCGTCTCCCTGGGCGGACCGATCTTCGACCTGGAGAAGCTCTCCTGGCTGAACGGGCAGTGGATCCGCGAGCAGTCCGTGGAGGAGTTCGCCCGTGAGGTGCAGAAGTGGGCGTTGAATCCCGAATACCTGATGAAGATCGCTCCGCACGTGCAGGGACGGGTGGAGAACTTCAGCCAGATCGCGCCGCTGGCCGGATTCTTCTTCAGCGGCGGGGTGCCGCTGGACGCTTCGCTGTTCGAACACAAGAAGCTCGATCCGACCCAGGTCCGCCAGGTCCTGCAACTGGTGCTGTGGAAACTCGAATCCCTGCGCCAGTGGGAGAAGGAACGCATCACCGGCTGCATCCAGGCTGTCGCCGAACACCTCCAGCTCAAGCTGCGCGACGTGATGCCGCTGATGTTCCCGGCCATCACCGGGCATGCCAGCTCGGTTTCGGTGCTGGACGCCATGGAGATCCTTGGCGCCGACCTGTCGCGCTATCGCTTGCGCCAGGCCCTGGAGCTGCTGGGCGGGGCGTCGAAAAAGGAAACCAAGGAATGGGAGAAGATCCGCGACGCCATTCCCGGCTGACCGGCTTTCTTCCACAGTCGATGACGAGGCCCGCCCAGTTGCGGGCCTCGTTTTTGGGGGAGGGGAGGTAAGTGATTGTTCTTCCGGTAAAATTTTTTAGGTTTCGATGAAAAATAATGTTGACAGCCTCAAGCCTCGCCCTTAGTATGCGCCCCGTCTTCACGACGAACTCAACGAAGTGAAGCGATCCAGCGGTACTTTGGGGCTATAGCTCAGCTGGGAGAGCGCTTGCATGGCATGCAAGAGGTCGACGGTTCGATCCC
>NZ_JBQENS010000044.1:0-54019 GCF_052044465.1 Pseudomonas sp. 22490
CCGCACGTCAACGTCGGCACCATCGGTCACGTTGACCATGGCAAGACCACTCTGACCGCTGCACTGACCAAGGTCTGCTCCGACACCTGGGGTGGTTCCGCTCGTGCTTTCGATCAGATCGACAACGCGCCGGAAGAAAAGGCCCGCGGTATCACCATCAACACCTCGCACGTTGAATACGATTCCGCTGTTCGTCACTACGCTCACGTTGACTGCCCCGGTCACGCCGACTACGTGAAGAACATGATCACCGGTGCTGCCCAGATGGACGGCGCGATCCTGGTTTGCTCGGCTGCCGACGGCCCCATGCCGCAGACCCGCGAGCACATCCTGCTGTCCCGCCAGGTAGGCGTTCCCTACATCGTCGTGTTCCTGAACAAGGCCGACATGGTCGACGACGCCGAGCTGCTGGAACTGGTCGAGATGGAAGTTCGCGATCTGCTGAACACCTACGACTTCCCGGGCGACGACACTCCGATCATCATCGGTTCCGCGCTGATGGCGCTGGAAGGCAAGGATGACAACGGCATCGGCGTAAGCGCCGTGCAGAAGCTGGTAGAGACCCTGGACTCTTACATTCCGGAGCCGGTTCGTGCCATCGACCAGCCGTTCCTGATGCCGATCGAAGACGTGTTCTCGATCTCCGGTCGCGGTACCGTGGTAACCGGTCGTGTAGAGCGCGGCATCATCAAGGTCCAGGAAGAAGTGGAAATCGTCGGCATCAAGGCGACCACCAAGACCACCTGCACCGGCGTTGAAATGTTCCGCAAGCTGCTCGACGAAGGTCGTGCTGGTGAGAACGTTGGTATCCTGCTGCGTGGCACCAAGCGTGAAGACGTAGAGCGTGGCCAGGTGCTGGCCAAGCCGGGCACCATCAAGCCGCACACCAAGTTCGAGTGCGAAGTGTACGTGCTGTCCAAGGAAGAAGGTGGTCGTCACACCCCGTTCTTCAAGGGCTACCGTCCGCAGTTCTACTTCCGTACCACTGACGTGACCGGTAACTGCGAGCTGCCGGAAGGCGTAGAGATGGTAATGCCGGGCGACAACATCAAGATGGTTGTCACCCTGATCGCTCCGATCGCCATGGAAGATGGCCTGCGCTTCGCGATCCGCGAAGGCGGCCGTACCGTTGGCGCCGGCGTGGTTGCCAAGATCATCGAGTAATCGCTGATCCTGCCATCAGAAAAGGGGCCCTCCGGGGCCCCTTTTTTCGTTCGTTGGTTAAATATTGACACCCTGTGGGGGCATCCGTACAATTGCGCCTCCTTTTAACGGGCGTAGTCCGTCCGTTGGGAATGGTAAATTGGAGTCTGAGGTCAAATGCAAAACCAACAAATCCGGATTCGGTTGAAGGCTTTTGACCATCGCCTGATCGATCAATCAACCCAGGAAATCGTGGAAACCGCGAAACGTACTGGTGCTCAGGTGCGTGGTCCAATCCCTCTGCCGACCCGCAAGGAACGTTTCACCGTGCTGATCTCTCCGCACGTCAACAAAGATGCGCGTGATCAGTACGAAATTCGTACACATAAGCGTGTACTGGACATCGTCCAGCCGACGGATAAAACCGTTGATGCGCTGATGAAGCTCGATCTTGCTGCAGGCGTTGAAGTACAGATCAGCCTCGGCTAATGCCTTCGGCATTGGTCGTGTAACGCTCTGAAATGGGCGGCCATAGCGGGTGAAAGCCCCGTACACTCAAGAGGTTTACAACATGACAATTGGTGTTGTCGGTCGTAAATGCGGCATGACCCGCATTTTCACCGAGGAAGGTGTCTCTATTCCGGTTACGGTCATCGAGGTCGAGCCGAATCGCGTCACCCAGTTCAAGACTGAAGAAACCGATGGCTACCGTGCAGTGCAAGTCACCGCCGGCGAGCGTCGTGCTTCTCGCGTTACCAAAGCGCAAGCTGGTCACTTTGCCAAGGCGAATGTCGCCGCCGGTCGCGGCGTGTGGGAATTCCGTCTGGGCGAAGAGCAGTATGCCGCTGGTGACCAGATCACTGTCGATCTGTTCCAGGCAGGCCAGATGGTAGACGTTACCGGCGAGTCCAAGGGTAAGGGCTTCGCGGGCACCATCAAGCGCTGGAACTTCCGTGGTCAGGATAACACCCACGGTAACTCCGTTTCCCACCGCGTCCCGGGTTCCATCGGCCAGTGCCAGACTCCTGGTCGAGTGTTCAAGGGCAAGAAAATGTCCGGTCATCTGGGTGCGGAGCGGGTAACCGTTCAATCCCTGGAGATCGTGCGCGTCGATGCTGAACGCAATCTGCTGCTGGTCAAGGGTGCCGTTCCCGGCGCTACCGGCGGTGATGTGATCGTGCGTCCGGCAGCCAAGGCTCGCGGTTAAGGGGGAAGCTGAGATGCAATTGAATGTGAACGGCGCTCAGGCTATCGAAGTCTCCGAGCGTACCTTTGGTGGCGAATTCAACGAGACCCTGGTGCACCAGGCAGTCGTGGCCTACATGGCTGGCGGCCGTCAGGGCAGCAAGGCGCAGAAGACTCGCTCCGAAGTCTCTGGTGGTGGCAAGAAGCCGTGGCGTCAGAAGGGCACCGGTCGTGCTCGCGCTGGCACCATCCGTAGCCCCATCTGGCGTGGGGGCGGCACCACTTTCGCCGCTAAACCGCGTAGCCACGAACAGAAGCTGAACAAGAAGATGTACCGCGCAGCACTGCGCTCCATCCTTGCCGAGCTCGTTCGTCTGGACCGTCTGGTCGTCGTTGCCGACTTCGCTGTCGATGCACCGAAAACCAAGGGCCTGGTTGCCAAGCTGGACACCCTGGGTCTGAAAGACGTGCTGATCGTGACCGATGGTGTCGACGAGAACCTGTACCTCGCTGCGCGCAACCTGGCGCACGTCGATGTACGTGATGTCCAAGGTTCCGACCCCGTCAGCCTGATCGCCTACGACAAGGTGCTGGTCACCGTGTCCGCCGTGAAGAAGTTCGAGGAGCTGCTGGGATGAACCAGGAACGCGTATTCAAAGTGCTGCTTGGTCCGCACATCTCCGAGAAAGCCACGGGTCTCGCGGACGGCAAGAGCCAATTCGTTTTCAAGGTTGCCACCGATGCAACCAAGCTGGAAATCAAGAAGGCCGTAGAAAGCCTGTTCAGCGTGAAGGTACAGCGCGTCACTACCCTGAACGTCAAGGGTAAGACCAAGCGCACCGCTCGCGGTCTGGGCAAGCGTAACGACTGGAAAAAAGCGTACATCGCTCTCCAGCCGGGCCAAGATCTCGATTTCGCCACCAGCGCTGAGTAAAGGGGGGCATCATGGCAATCGTTAAGTGCAAACCGACTTCCGCTGGTCGTCGCTTTGTCGTCAAGGTGGTGAATCAGGAGCTGCACAAAGGCGCTCCCTACGCACCGCTGCTGGAAAAGAAATCCAAGTCTGGCGGCCGTAACAACAACGGTCGTATCACCACCCGTCATATCGGTGGTGGTCACAAGCAGCACTACCGTCTGGTCGACTTCCGTCGCAACAAGGATGGCATCCCTGCCATCGTTGAGCGCGTCGAATACGATCCGAACCGCACTGCACACATCGCTCTGCTGAAGTATGCAGACGGCGAGCGTCGCTACATCATCGCCCCCAAGGGCGTTGCTGCAGGTGACCAGCTGATCTCCGGTATCGGTGCGCCGATCAAGGCAGGCAACAGCATGCCTCTGCGCAACATCCCGGTGGGTAGCACTGTTCATGGTATCGAGCTGAAGCCGGGTAAAGGCGCTCAGATCGCTCGCTCCGCTGGCGCTTCCGCCCAGCTGGTCGCGCGTGAAGGTGCGTACGTAACCCTGCGTCTGCGCTCCGGTGAAATGCGTAAAGTCCTGGCTGAGTGCCGTGCGACCCTGGGCGAAGTCTCGAACTCCGAGCACAGCCTGCGTTCGCTGGGTAAAGCCGGTGCTACGCGCTGGCGTGGTGTTCGCCCGACCGTTCGCGGCGTGGCGATGAACCCGGTCGACCACCCGCATGGTGGTGGTGAAGGCCGTACCTCTGCTGGTCGTCATCCGGTATCGCCGTGGGGTCTTCAGACCAAGGGTAAGAAGACTCGCTCGAACAAGCGTACCGATAACATGATCGTCCGCCGCCGCAAGTAAATAGAGGGATACCACAGTGCCACGTTCACTGAAAAAAGGTCCGTTTATCGATCTTCACCTGTTGAAGAAGGTCGAAGTCGCGGTGGAAAAGAACGACCGCAAGCCGATCAAGACCTGGTCGCGTCGTTCGATGATTCTGCCGCATATGGTTGGTCTGACCATCGCCGTGCACAACGGCCGTCAACACGTACCGGTTCTCGTCAACGAGGACATGGTCGGCCACAAACTGGGCGAGTTCGCCGCTACCCGCACCTACCGCGGGCATGCTGCGGACAAGAAAGCCAAGCGTTAAGGGGTAAGGAAGATGGAAGTAGCCGCTAAGCTGTCGGGCGCTCGTATCTCCGCCCAGAAAGCCCGCTTGGTCGCCGACCAGATCCGCGGGAAGAAGGTGGGCGAAGCGCTCAACCTCCTGGCTTTCAGCAGTAAGAAAGCCGCCGAGATCATGAAGAAAGTGCTGGAGTCGGCCGTTGCCAACGCTGAGCACAACGAAGGCGCCGATGTGGATGACCTGAAGGTCTCCACCGTCTTCGTCAACGAAGGTCGTTCGCTCAAGCGCATCATGCCGCGTGCCAAAGGCCGTGCTGATCGCATCGTGAAGCGGTCTTGCCATATCACGGTCAAGGTTGCGGACAAGTAACGGAGTCGACAGATGGGTCAGAAAGTACATCCCAATGGCATTCGCCTGGGTATCGTCAAGGAGCACACCTCCGTTTGGTACGCAGACCGCAAGAACTATGCGGATTACCTGTTTGCCGACCTGAAGGTGCGTGAGTACCTCCAAGACAAACTAAAAAGCGCGTCCGTAAGCCGTATCGATATTCATCGTCCGGCTCAAACCGCACGCATCACCATCCACACCGCTCGTCCCGGCATCGTGATCGGCAAGAAAGGTGAAGATGTTGAGAAACTGCGCCAGGACCTGACCAAGCAAATGGGTGTGCCCGTGCACATCAACATCGAGGAAATCCGCAAGCCGGAACTCGATGCCATGCTGGTTGCGCAGAGCGTAGCCCAGCAGCTGGAGCGTCGCGTAATGTTCCGTCGCGCCATGAAGCGCGCCGTACAGAACGCCATGCGCATTGGTGCCAAGGGCATCAAGATTCAGGTCAGCGGTCGTCTGGGTGGGGCTGAAATCGCCCGTACCGAATGGTATCGCGAAGGTCGTGTGCCCCTGCACACCCTGCGCGCCGATATCGACTATGCCACCTACGAAGCGCACACCACTTACGGTGTGATCGGTGTCAAGGTTTGGATCTTCAAGGGCGAGGTCATCGGTGGCCGCCAGGAAGAGCTGAAGCCGGTAGCACCCGCTCCTCGTAAAAAAGCTGCTAGGTAAGGAGTACGCAAATGCTGCAACCCAAGCGTACGAAGTTCCGCAAACAAATGACCGGCCACAACCGTGGTCTGGCTCATCGTGGTAGTAAGGTCAGCTTCGGTGAGTACGCACTGAAGGCCACTAGCCGTGGCCGCCTTACTGCTCGTCAGATCGAGTCCGCGCGTCGTGCGCTGACCCGTCACGTGAAGCGTGGCGGCAAGATCTGGATCCGCGTATTCCCTGACAAGCCTGTCACCAAGAAGCCCCTCGAAGTTCGTATGGGTAAAGGTAAGGGTGGGGTCGAGTACTGGGTAGCCCAGATCCAGCCGGGCAAGGTCCTGTACGAGATCGAGGGTGTTTCCGAAGAGCTGGCGCGTGAGGCTTTCGCCCTGGCTGCTGCAAAGCTGCCCCTCGCCACCTCCTTTGTTAAGCGGACGGTGATGTGATGAAAGCGAATGAACTTCGTGAAAAATCCGTTGAGCAGCTGAACGAGCAACTGCTCGGCCTGCTGCGCGACCAGTTCAATCTGCGCATGCAGAAAGCAACTGGCCAGTTGGGGCAGTCTCACCTGCTCTCGCAGGTTAAGCGCGACATCGCTCGCGTTAAAACTGTGCTCAATCAGCAAGCAGGTAAGTGATCATGGCTGAAGCTCAGAAAACCGTCCGTACGCTGACCGGCCGCGTCGTCAGCGACAAAATGGACAAGACCGTCACCGTACTGATCGAGCGTCGCGTCAAGCACCCGATTTACGGCAAATACGTCAAGCGTTCGACCAAACTGCACGCACACGACGAATCCAATCAGTGCCGCATTGGTGACCTGGTCACCATTCGCGAAACCCGTCCGCTGGCCAAGACCAAGGCCTGGACCCTGGTTGATATCGTTGAACGCGCGGTGGAAGTCTAAGGACTAGGGGTCGGAGAAATTATATGATTCAGACTCAATCCATGCTCGATGTCGCTGACAACAGCGGCGCGCGTCGTGTGATGTGCATCAAGGTGCTCGGCGGTTCCCACCGCCGTTACGCCGGCATCGGCGACATCATCAAGGTCACCGTCAAGGAAGCGATTCCGCGCGGCAAAGTGAAGAAGGGCCAGGTCATGACTGCCGTGGTCGTTCGCACCAAGCACGGCGTACGTCGTACCGACGGTTCCATCATCCGCTTCGACGGCAACGCCGCCGTCCTGCTGAACAACAAGCAGGAGCCGATCGGCACCCGTATCTTTGGGCCAGTGACTCGTGAACTCCGTACCGAGAAGTTCATGAAGATCGTCTCGCTCGCCCCCGAAGTGCTGTAAGGAGTAGCCGTCATGCAAAAGATTCGTCGTGACGACGAAGTAATCGTCATTGCCGGCAAGGACAAGGGCAAGCGTGGCAAGGTGCTGAAGGTTCTCGCTGACGACCGTCTGGTCGTCGGCGGGGTGAACCTGATCAAGCGCCACACCAAGCCCAATCCGATGCTCGGCCAACAGGGCGGTATCGTCGAGAAGGAGGCGCCTCTGCACGTCTCCAACGTCGCCATCTTCAATACTGAAACCAGCAAGGCTGACCGCGTTGGCTTCAAGGTAGAAGACGGTAAGAAAATTCGTGTCTTCAAGTCGACCCAGAAACCGGTTCAGGCTTGAGGCTGCTAGGTAGATCACCATGGCACGATTGAAAGAAATTTATCGGAAGGAAATCGCGCCCAAGCTGAAAGAAGAGCTTCAGCTGGCGAACGTGATGGAAGTTCCGCGCGTTACCAAAATCACCCTGAACATGGGTCTTGGCGAGGCGGTCGGTGACAAGAAGATCATCGAGAACGCCGTAGCCGATCTGGAAAAGATCACTGGTCAGAAGCCGGTCGTGACTTACGCTCGTAAGTCCATCGCAGGCTTCAAGATCCGTGAAGGCTGGCCGATCGGCGTCAAGGTCACCCTGCGTAGCGACCGGATGTACGAGTTCCTGGATCGTCTGCTGTCCATCTCCCTGCCGCGCGTGCGTGACTTCCGCGGCCTGAATGCCAAGTCCTTCGATGGTCGCGGCAACTACAGCATGGGCGTGAAAGAGCAGATCATCTTCCCGGAAATCGATTACGACAAGATCGATGCGCTGCGTGGCCTGGACATCACCCTGACCACCACCGCTCGTACGGATGACGAAGGTCGCGCCCTGCTGCGTGCTTTCAAATTCCCGTTCCGTAACTGATTGGAGTAGGAACATGGCTAAAGAGAGCATGAAGAACCGCGAGCTGAAGCGTCAGCTGACGGTAGCCAAGTACGCCAAGAAGCGTGCCGAGCTGAAAGCGATCATCGCTAATCCGAACTCCTCTGCGGAAGAGCGTTGGAATGCCCAGGTCGCCCTGCAGAAGCAACCGCGTGACGCCAGCGCCAGCCGCCTGCGTAACCGTTGCCGCCTGACCGGTCGTCCGCACGGCTTCTACCGCAAGTTCGGCCTGAGCCGTAACAAGCTGCGCGAAGCCGCCATGCGCGGCGACGTACCGGGTCTGGTGAAAGCCAGCTGGTAATCGCAGCGAACGGTGTCGCCAGTCGGCACCGTTGATCGCGACATCGAATCAAGCCCCTCATGGGGCTTGATTCGTTTTGGCGTGATCTCTAGAATACCCGGCTCCCCTGAGCCTGGGTTTGTTTCGCCTGGCGTTTATGGGCGAATTGAAGTTGAAGGCTTATTCTTTTGTATCAGGAGCGTTAAGCCCATGAGTATGCAGGACCCGTTAGCAGACATGCTAACTCGCATCCGTAATGCCCAGATGGCTGAAAAGACCGTCGTAAGCATGCCGTCCTCGAAACTGAAAGCGGCGGTAGCCAAAGTCCTGAAGGACGAAGGCTATATTGCGGATTTCCAGATCAGCTCGGAAGTAAAACCCCAGCTGTCCATCGAACTGAAGTACTTCGAAGGCAAGCCTGTCATCGAAGAGGTCAAGCGCATCAGCCGTCCTGGCCTGCGTCAGTACAAATCCGTTGAGCAACTGCCGAAAGTTCGTGGCGGCCTCGGTGTGTCGATCGTCTCCACCAACAAAGGTGTGATGACCGATCGTGCTGCCCGTGCTGCTGGTGTTGGCGGCGAAGTGCTCTGCACTGTGTTCTAAGGGGAATCAGCATGTCTCGCGTTGCTAAGAACCCCGTCAAGCTGCCTGCCGGCGTTGAAATCAAACTGGCTGGTCAGCAACTGTCCATCAAGGGCGCCAAAGGTGCTCTGGAGCTCAAGGTCCATCCTTCGGTCGAAGTGATCCAGGACAGCGGTGAGCTGCGTTTTGCTGCGCGTAACGGCGACCAGCAGACTCGCGCCATGGCTGGTACCACCCGTGCTCTGGTGAACAACATGGTAGTCGGCGTCAGCCAGGGCTTCGAGCGCAAGCTCCAGCTGGTCGGCGTTGGTTACAAAGCGCAGGCCAAGGGCCAAGTGCTGTCCCTGTCCCTCGGCTTCTCCCATCCGGTTGATTACGAACTGCCGGCCGGCATCGTCGCTGAGACCCCCAGCCAGACCGATATCCTGATCAAGGGTATCGACAAGCAGCTGGTCGGTCAGGTTGCTGCCGAAATTCGCGACTTCCGTCCGCCGGAGCCTTACAAAGGCAAGGGCGTGCGTTACGCCGACGAAGTCGTCCGTCGTAAAGAAGCCAAGAAGAAGTAGGGCATAGCAAATGAGCGTCAAGAAAGAAACCCGTCTGCGTCGCGCTCGCAAGGCACGCCTGAAGATGCGCGAGCTGGAAACCGTACGCCTCTGCGTGTACCGCTCTTCCCAGCACATTTACGCCCAGGTCATTGCGGCCGACGGCGGCAAGGTCCTGGCCAGCGCCTCGACCCTGGACAAAGACCTGCGCGAAGGTGCCACCGGCAACATCGATGCAGCCAAGAAAGTTGGTCAACTGGTCGCCGAGCGCGCCAAAGCGGCCGGCGTCACCCAGGTGGCGTTCGATCGTTCTGGCTTCAAGTACCACGGCCGTGTGAAAGCGCTGGCTGATGCCGCTCGTGAAGGCGGACTGGAGTTCTAAGTTATGGCAAACAACGAGCAAAAGCGCGACGAAGGCTACATCGAGAAGCTGGTTCAGGTTAACCGCGTCGCCAAAACCGTAAAAGGTGGCCGTATCTTCGCTTTCACCGCACTGACCGTGGTGGGTGATGGCAAGGGTCGCGTTGGTTTCGGTCGTGGCAAGGCGCGTGAAGTGCCGGCCGCCATCCAGAAAGCAATGGAAGCCGCTCGCCGCAACATGATCCAAGTCGATCTGAACGGCACCACCCTGCAGTATCCGACCAAGTCCGCCCATGGCGCCTCCAAGGTGTACATGCAGCCGGCTTCGGAAGGTACCGGCATCATCGCCGGCGGCGCCATGCGTGCCGTTCTGGAAGTGGCTGGTGTGCAGAACGTCCTGGCCAAGTGCTATGGCTCCACCAATCCGGTGAACGTGGTTTATGCCACCTTCAAGGGCCTGAAGAACATGCAGGCTCCGGAAGCAGTAGCGGCCAAGCGTGGCAAGAGCGTCGAGGAGATTCTCTAACCATGGCAACTGTCAAAGTCACTCTGGTCAAGAGCCTGAACGGCCGTCTGGCCTACCACAAGGCTTGCGTCAAGGGTCTCGGCCTGCGTCGCATCAATCATACCGTCGAAGTTCAGGACACTCCTGAGAACCGCGGCATGATCAACAAGGCCTACTACCTGCTGCGTGTGGAGGGTTAATCCATGCAACTGAACGATCTGCGTTCCGCGCCGGGTGCCCGTCGCGAAAAGCACCGTCCGGGCCGTGGCATCGGTAGCGGTCTGGGCAAGACCGGTGGCCGTGGTCACAAAGGTCTGACCTCCCGCTCCGGTGGCAAGGTCGCTCCGGGCTTCGAGGGTGGTCAACAGCCTCTGCACCGTCGCCTGCCGAAGTTCGGCTTCGTTTCCCTGAAGGCCATGGATCGTGCTGAAGTGCGCACCTCCGAACTGGCCAAGGTCGAAGGCGACGTCGTCAGCCTGCAGACCCTGAAGGATGCCAACCTGATCAACCAGCACGTACAGCGCGTCAAAGTCATGCTGTCCGGCGAAGTTGGTCGTGCGGTCACCCTGAAAGGTATCGCCGCCACCAAGGGTGCGCGTGCGGCTATCGAAGCAGCTGGCGGTAAATTCGAGGACTAAATGGCTAAGCAAGGTGCTCTCTCTGCGCTAAGCAACGGCGGTCTGTCCGAGCTCTGGGCACGTCTGCGTTTCCTGTTCCTGGCGATCATCGTCTATCGGATCGGCGCGCACATCCCAGTTCCGGGCATCAACCCCGATCGCTTGGCGGCACTGTTCCGGCAGAACGAGGGGACCATTCTTAGCCTCTTCAACATGTTTTCCGGCGGCGCGCTGGAGCGCATGAGTATCTTTGCACTGGGGATCATGCCGTACATCTCGGCTTCGATCATCATGCAGCTCATGACCGCTATCAGCCCGCAGCTGGAGCAGTTGAAGAAAGAGGGTGAGTCTGGGCGTCGCAAGATCAGCCAGTACACCCGCTACGGTACTGTAGTCCTGGCACTGGTCCAGGCCATCGGCATGTCCGTTGGCCTGGGCAGCCAGGGCGTAGCCTTCTCCAACGACTTCGGCTTCTACTTCGTGGCTGTCACCACCTTCGTGGCTGGTGCCATGTTCATGATGTGGCTGGGCGAGCAGATCACCGAGCGCGGTGTCGGCAACGGCATCTCGATGTTGATCTTCGCTGGTATCGTTGCAGGCCTGCCGCGCGCCATCGGTCAGTCTTTCGAGTCTGCCCGTCAAGGTGACATCAACATCTTCGCCCTGATCGGCGTCGGCCTGCTGGCCGTGGCGATCATCGCGTTCGTGGTGTTCATCGAGCGTGGCCAGCGTCGCATCGCGGTGCATTACGCCAAGCGCCAGCAAGGCCGCAAGGTGTTTGCAGCGCAGACCAGCCATCTGCCGTTGAAGGTGAACATGGCGGGTGTGATTCCCGCGATTTTCGCCAGCAGTATCCTGCTGTTCCCGGCGTCCCTGGGCTCCTGGTTCGGTCAGTCGGAAGGCTTGGGTTGGTTGCAGGACGTCGCGCAAGCGATCGCTCCGGGGCAGCCGCTGAACATCTTGCTGTTCACTGCAGGGATCGTTTTCTTCTGCTTCTTCTATACAGCGCTGATGTTCAACCCGAAGGACGTGGCGGAGAACCTCAAGAAGTCCGGTGCATTTATTCCGGGCATCCGTCCGGGCGAACAGTCCGCTCGCTACATCGATGGCGTGCTGACCCGTTTGACCATGTTCGGTGCCCTGTACATGACGGCTGTCTGCCTGCTGCCCCAGTTCCTGGTGGTTGCGGCGCACGTGCCGTTCTATCTTGGCGGGACCTCGCTGTTGATCGTGGTCGTGGTTGTCATGGACTTTATGGCCCAGGTGCAATCTCACCTCGTTTCTCACCAGTATGAATCCCTGATGAAGAAAGCCAACCTGAAGGGCTACGGCAGCGGCATGCTGCGCTGATAGACCCGTAAGGTTCGAGGAGTTGGTGATGAAAGTTCGTGCATCGGTCAAGAAGCTGTGCCGTAACTGCAAAATCATCCGTCGCGATGGCATCGTGCGGGTGATCTGCAGCGCGGAACCGCGTCACAAGCAGCGCCAAGGCTGATTGTGATCCACGCGTGATAACCCGGCAGCTAGTGTGCTGCCGGGTTGATTATTTGCTATTACAGCGCTAATATCCGCGCCCTTTCTTGGCTTCCTGGGCGCAGGGTAGCTGTCAATTGGAGTTTTTCTGAATGGCCCGTATTGCAGGCGTCAACATTCCGGATAACAAGCACACTGTTATCTCGCTGACCTACATCTATGGTGTTGGTCGCACTACTGCTCAGAGCATCTGCGCAGCCACCGGCGTAAACCCGGCTGCCAAGATCAAGGACCTGAGCGACGAGCAGATCGATCAGCTGCGTAACGAAGTCGCGAAGATCACCACCGAAGGTGACCTGCGTCGCGAAATCAACATGAACATCAAGCGTCTGATGGACCTCGGTTGCTACCGCGGTCTGCGTCATCGTCGCGGTCTGCCGGTTCGCGGTCAGCGTACCAAGACCAACGCGCGTACCCGCAAGGGCCCGCGTAAGCCGATCCGCAAGTAATCGCGTAGGAATCTAGTCATGGCAAAACCTGCTGCTCGTCCCCGTAAGAAAGTCAAAAAGACAGTGGTCGATGGGATCGCCCACATCCACGCGTCTTTCAACAACACCATCGTGACCATCACCGACCGTCAGGGCAACGCACTGTCCTGGGCGACCTCCGGTGGTTCCGGTTTCCGCGGCTCGCGTAAGAGCACCCCGTTCGCTGCCCAGGTAGCGGCCGAGCGTGCCGGCCAGGCTGCCCTGGAATACGGTCTGAAGAACCTGGACGTCAACGTCAAGGGCCCGGGCCCGGGCCGCGAGTCCGCCGTTCGCGCTCTGAATGCTTGCGGCTACAAGATCGCCAGCATCACCGACGTAACCCCGATCCCGCATAACGGCTGCCGTCCGCCGAAAAAGCGTCGCGTGTAATAGGAGACAGTGAGAAATGGCTCGTTACATTGGTCCCAAGTGCAAACTGTCTCGCCGTGAAGGCACCGACCTGTTCCTGAAGAGCGGCGCCCGCGCCCTCGACTCGAAGTGCAAGGCTGAAAACGTTCCTGGCCAGCATGGCCAGCGTCGTGGCCGTCTGTCCGACTACGGTCTGCAGCTGCGTGAAAAGCAGAAAGTACGTCGCATCTACGGCGTGCTGGAGCGTCAGTTCCGCGGTTACTACCAGGAAGCTTCCCGTCGCAAGGGTTCTACCGGTGAGAACCTGCTGCAACTGCTCGAGTGCCGCCTGGACAACGTCGTATACCGCATGGGCTTCGGTTCCACTCGTTCGGAATCCCGCCAGCTGGTATCCCACAAGGCCATCACCGTCAACGGTCAGACCGTCAACATCCCTTCCTACCAAGTGAAGGCCGGTGACGTCGTAGCTGTTCGCGAAAAATCGAAGAACCAGCTGCGTATCGCTCAGGCTCTGGAACTCTGTGGCCAGCGCGGTCGCGTCGAGTGGGTCGAAGTCGACCTCGACAAGAAGGCTGGTACCTTCAAGAGTGCTCCGGCTCGCAGCGACCTGTCCGCTGATATCAACGAAAACCTGATTGTCGAGCTCTACTCCAAGTAAGGGCTAGAAAATAGGTGCATCCATGCAGAGTTCGGTAAATGAGTTCCTGACCCCCCGTCACATCGATGTGCAGGTGGTCAGTCAAACCCGCGCCAAGATCACGCTCGAGCCTCTCGAGCGTGGTTTTGGTCACACCCTGGGCAACGCGCTGCGTCGCATCCTGTTGTCCTCCATGCCTGGCTGCGCAGTGGTCGAGGCCGAGATCGACGGCGTACTCCACGAGTACTCGGCGATCGAAGGTGTGCAGGAAGATGTAATCGAGATCCTGCTGAACCTGAAAGGTCTGGCCATCAAGCTGCACGGTCGTGATGAAGTGACGCTGACCCTGGCTAAGAAGGGCTCGGGTGTTGTGACTGCTGCCGATATTCAGCTGGATCACGATGTTGAGATCATCAACGGTGACCACGTTATCGCCAACCTGGCAGACAACGGCGCGCTGAACATGAAGCTGAAGGTAGCTCGTGGCCGTGGCTACGAGCCTGCCGACGCACGTCAGAGCGATGAAGACGAAAGCCGCAGCATCGGCCGTCTGCAGCTCGACGCATCGTTCAGCCCGGTCCGTCGTGTCTCCTACGTGGTGGAAAACGCCCGTGTCGAGCAGCGCACCAACCTGGACAAACTGGTCCTGGACCTGGAAACCAACGGCACTCTGGATCCCGAAGAGGCTATCCGTCGCGCCGCTACCATCCTGCAACAGCAGCTGGCAGCGTTCGTGGACCTCAAGGGCGACAGCGAACCCGTCGTTGAAGAGCAGGAAGACGAGATCGATCCGATCCTCCTGCGCCCGGTCGATGACCTGGAACTGACCGTACGTTCGGCCAACTGCCTGAAGGCGGAAAACATCTACTACATCGGTGACCTGATCCAGCGCACCGAAGTGGAGCTGTTGAAAACGCCGAACCTGGGCAAGAAGTCCCTGACCGAAATCAAGGACGTTCTGGCTTCCCGTGGTCTGTCCCTCGGTATGCGCCTCGATAACTGGCCGCCGGCAAGTCTTAAGAAAGACGACAAGGCCACTGCCTGATCGTCGTAACTACCGAACGTAAAGTTTGGAAAGGAATTGAACCATGCGCCATCGTAAAAGTGGTCGTCACCTGAGCCGCACCAGCGCGCACCGCAAGGCTATGTTCCAGAACATGGCGGTGTCGCTGTTCGAACACGAACTGATCAAAACCACCCTGCCCAAGGCCAAGGAACTGCGTCGCGTTGCCGAGCCGCTGATCACCCTGGCCAAGGAAGACAGCGTCGCCAACCGTCGCCTGGCTTTCGACCGTACCCGTTCGAAAGCTGCCGTTGGCAAGCTGTTCAACGACCTGGGCAAGCGCTACGCCAACCGTCCGGGCGGCTACCTGCGCATCCTGAAGTGCGGTTTCCGCGCTGGCGACAACGCCCCCATGGCGTACGTCGAGCTGGTTGATCGTCCTGTCGGCGGTGAAGTCGTAGAAGCTGCCGAATAAGGCATCTGCTGCACAAGAAACCGGGCCTAGGCCCGGTTTTTTTATTACCTGCCTTAAAGTTTTTATCTATCGGCTCGCTGTCTTTAATAAATTGGATTGCGGGAGGGCTGTCATTCATCCTTAACCTGCTTTTACGAAAAGCTACGTTCGGATAAGCGAGATCAATGCAAAGGGCGCTTGGTTCAGCCGACAGGTTGTCCTCCGCCAATCCCTGGTCCACGCTGATGATTTCCGTGTAGCCGCTTCGCTTCATAGCACGTTAGCCGTTGAGGAGAGAGTAAATGGAAGAGAAGACCCGCCTGACCACTGCCGCTGGCGCACCGGTGGTCGATAACCAGAACGTGCAGACCGCCGGTCCGCGTGGCCCGATGTTGCTGCAGGACGTGTGGTTCCTCGAGAAGCTCGCCCACTTCGATCGCGAAGTGATCCCCGAGCGACGCATGCATGCGAAAGGCTCCGCGGCCTACGGCACCTTCACCGTCACCCATGACATCACCCCCTACACCCGGGCGAAGATCTTCTCCCAGGTCGGCAAGAAGACCGATATGTTCCTGCGCTTCTCCACCGTCGCCGGTGAGCGTGGCGCGGCGGATGCCGAGCGAGACATCCGCGGCTTCTCCATGCGTTTCTACACCGAGCAGGGCAACTGGGACCTGGTCGGCAACAACACCCCGGTGTTCTATCTGCGCGACCCGCTCAAGTTCCCCGATCTCAACCACGTGGTGAAGCGTGACCCGCGCACCAACCTGCGCAATGCGACCTTCAAGTGGGACTTTTTCTCTCACCTCCCCGAGTCGCTGCATCAGTTGACCATCGACTTCAGCGACCGCGGTCTGCCGAAGAGCTATCGGCACATCCATGGTTTCGGCAGCCATACCTTCAGCTTCATCAATGCGAACAACGAGCGCTTCTGGGTCAAGTTCCACTTCAAGACCCAACAGGGCATCGAGAACCTGACCAATGCCGAGGCTGCCGAAGTGATCGCCCAGGACCGCGAGAGTTCGCAGCGCGACTTGTACGAGAGCATCGAGAAAGGCGACTTCCCGCGCTGGAAGATGTACGTGCAGATCATGCCCGAGAAGGAAGCGGCCACCTATCGCTACAACCCGTTCGACCTGACCAAGGTCTGGCCCCACGGCGACTACCCGTTGATCGAAGTGGGCTTCTTCGAGCTGAACCGTAACCCGGACAACTACTTCGCCGAGGTCGAGCAGGCCGCTTTCACGCCGGCCAACGTGGTGCCCGGTATCGGTTTCTCGCCGGACAAGATGCTCCAGGGCCGTCTGTTCTCCTACGGCGACGCCCATCGCTATCGCCTGGGCGTCAACCACCACCAGATCCCGGTGAACGCCGCGCGTTGCCCGCACCAGGTCTACCACCGCGACGGCGGCATGCGGGTGGACGGCAACAACGCCCATCAGCGCGTCACCTACGAGCCGAACAGCTTCAACCAGTGGCAGGAGCAGCCTGACTTTTCCGAGCCGCCGCTGAGCCTGGAGGGCGCGGCGGACCACTGGAACCACCGGGTGGACGACGACTACTACAGCCAGCCGGCCGCGCTGTTCCATCTGTTCACCGACGAGCAGAAGCAGCGGCTGTTCGCCAACATCGCCGAAGACATCCGCGATGTACCGGAACAGATCCAGCGTCGCCAGATCGGCCTGTTCCTCAAGGTCGATCCGGCCTACGGCAAAGGCGTCGCCGACGCCCTCGGCCTGAAGCTGGACTGATGGCCTGATGAGGCCCCCGGCCCCCTTCCTAGGAAGGGGGCTTTTTTATCTGCATTGGCTTGACCCGGATCAGGCGGAGCCGGGAGCATATGCGGCTAGATTCCTAGTTTTCTCCAGGGAGAGCCCCCCGATGCAAGGCCATCCGGAAGTCATCGATTACCTCAACACGCTGCTGACCGGCGAGCTGGCCGCGCGCGACCAGTACTTCATCCACTCGCGCATGTACGAGGACTGGGGCTTCAACAAGCTCTACGAGCGCCTCAACCACGAGATGGAGGAGGAGACCCAGCACGCCGACGCCCTGCTGCGCCGTATCCTCCTGCTCGAAGGTACGCCGCGCATGCGTCCCGACGATATCCACCCGGGCACCACGGTGCCGGAGATGCTCGAGGCCGACCTCAAGCTCGAGCGCCATGTCCGCGCCGCGCTGGCCAAGGGCATCGCCCTCTGCGAGCAGCACAAGGACTTCGTCAGCCGCGACATCCTCAAGGCCCAGTTGGCCGACACCGAGGAAGACCACGCCTACTGGTTGGAGCAACAGCTTGGCCTGATCGCCAGGATGGGCCTGGAGAACTACCTGCAGTCGCAGATCTGACCCTACCCCGCGGATACGAAAAAGCCCCTGCGCCTCACGGCCGCAGGGGCTTTTTCATGAGCGCCCGGCAATCAGGCGCGATCGCGTTCCAGCAGCGGCTTGAGGAAGTGGCCGGTGTGCGACTGGGGCATCTCGGCCACCTGCTCCGGCGTGCCGTTGGCGATGATCTGACCACCCTTGGAGCCGCCCTCGGGACCGAGGTCGACCAGCCAGTCGGCGGTCTTGATCACGTCCAGGTTGTGCTCGATCACCACCACGGTGTTGCCGTGGTCGCGCAGGCGGTGGAGCACGTCGAGCAGTTGCTGGATGTCGGCGAAGTGCAGGCCGGTGGTCGGTTCGTCGAGGATGTACAGGGTCTTGCCGGTGTCGCGCTTGGACAGCTCGCGGGACAGCTTGACCCGCTGTGCCTCGCCGCCCGAGAGGGTGGTCGCGCTCTGGCCCAGCTTGATGTAGGACAGGCCGACGTCCATCAGTGTCTGCAGCTTGCGCGCCAGGGCGGGGACGGCGTCGAAGAACTCGCGGGCTTCCTCGATGGTCATCTCCAGCACCTCGTGGATGCTCTTGCCCTTGTAGCGGATCTCCAGGGTCTCGCGGTTGTAGCGCTTGCCCTTGCAGACGTCGCAGGGAACGTAGATGTCCGGCAGGAAGTGCATCTCCACCTTGATCACGCCGTCGCCCTGGCAGGCCTCGCAACGGCCGCCCTTGACGTTGAACGAGAAGCGGCCGGGACCGTAGCCGCGCGAGCGGGCCTCCGGCACGCCGGAGAACAGTTCGCGGATCGGCGTGAACAGGCCGGTATAGGTCGCCGGGTTGGAGCGCGGGGTACGACCGATCGGGCTCTGGTCGATGTCGACCACCTTGTCCAGGTGCTGCAGGCCGTCGAACGAGTCGTACGGCGCCACTTCCAGGGTAGTCGCGCCGTTCAGCGCGGTGGCGGTGATCGGGAACAGGGTGTTGTTGATCAGCGTCGACTTGCCGGAGCCCGAGACCCCGGTGATGCAGGTGAACAGGCCGACCGGGATTTCCAGGTTGACGTTCTGCAGGTTGTTGCCGCGGGCGCCTTTCAGCTTCAGCAGCTTCTTCTTGTCGCGCGGGGTGCGCTTGGCCGGAACCGCGATTTTCTTGCGCCCGGAAAGGTACTTGCCGGTCAGCGAGTCGGGGTGGTTCATCACCTGGTCGGGCGTACCTTCCGCCACTACCTGGCCGCCGTGCACGCCGGCCCCCGGACCGATGTCGACGACGTAGTCGGCGAGTCGGATCGCGTCCTCGTCGTGCTCGACCACGATCACCGTGTTGCCGAGGTTGCGTAGGTGGGTGAGGGTGCCGAGCAGGCGTTCGTTGTCGCGTTGGTGCAGGCCGATCGAGGGTTCATCGAGGATGTACATCACTCCCACCAGGCCGGCGCCGATCTGGCTGGCCAGGCGGATGCGCTGGGCTTCGCCGCCGGACAGGGTGTCGGCGCTGCGGTCGAGGGTCAGGTAGTCGAGGCCGACGTTGACCAGGAATTGCAGGCGGTCGCGGATTTCCTTGAGGATCTTCGCCGCGATCTCGCCACGGCGGCCGGTCAGGCTGAGTCCGGCGGCATACTCGCAGGCTTCGCCGACCGGCATCGCGGTGATCGCCGGCAGCGTCCGGTCGCCGACCCACACATGCCGCGCCTCGCGGCGCAGGCGGGTACCGTGGCAATCCGGGCAGGGCTGGGTGCTGAGGAACTTGGCCAGCTCCTCGCGGACCGTGGCCGACTCGGTCTCGCGGTAGCGCCGCTCAAGGTTCGGCAGGATGCCTTCGAAGGGGTGCGAGCGCTTGACGATGTCGCCGCGGTCGTTGAGATAGCGGAAGTCGACGTTTTCCCGGCCGGAGCCGTAGAGCACCACCTTCTGGTGTTCGGCGCCGAGTTCGTCGAAGGGTTCTTCCAGGCTGAAGCCGTAATGCTGGGCCAGCGAACCGAGCATCTGGAAGTAATAGACGTTGCGCCGGTCCCAGCCGCGGATCGCGCCCTCGGCCAGGGTCAACTCGCCGTTGACCACCCGGCGCGCGTCGAAGAATTGCTTCACGCCGAGGCCGTCGCAGGTCGGACAGGCGCCGGCCGGGTTGTTGAAGGAGAACAGCTTGGGTTCCAGCTCGCTGATAGAGTGGCCGCAGACCGGGCAGGCGAAGCGCGCCGAGAATATGATCTCCTCGACATCCTCGTCCTCGTCCATCGGTGCTACCAGGGCGATACCGTCGGCCAGGGACAGGGCGGTCTCGAACGACTCGGCCAGGCGTTGCTGGAGGTCCGCGCGAACCTTGAAGCGGTCCACCACCACATCGATGCTGTGCTTCTTCTGCTTATCCAGTTTCGGCACTTCGTCGAGTTCGTAGAGCTTGCCGTCGACCCGGGCGCGGACGAAGCCCTGCGCGCGCATCTCGTCGAACACCGCCAGGTGCTCGCCCTTGCGCTCGCGGATCACCGGCGCCAGCAGCATCAGCTTGCTGCCTTCCGGCAGGGCCAGGACCTGGTCGACCATCTGGCTGACGGTCTGCGCCTCCAGCGGGATGTCGTGGTCCGGGCAGCGCGGGGTACCGACGCGGGCATAAAGCAGGCGCAGGTAGTCGTAGATCTCGGTGATCGTACCCACGGTGGAGCGTGGGTTGTGGGAAGTGGACTTCTGTTCGATGGAAATCGCCGGCGACAGCCCTTCGATGGTGTCCACGTCCGGCTTCTCCATCATCGACAGGAACTGCCGGGCGTAGGCCGAGAGGGATTCCACGTAGCGCCGCTGGCCTTCCGCATAGAGCGTGTCGAAAGCCAGGGAAGACTTGCCGGAACCGGAAAGGCCGGTGATCACGATCAGTTTGTCGCGTGGCAGTGTGAGGTCGACGTTCTTCAGGTTGTGGGTACGCGCCCCACGAATCAGGATCTTATCCACAGCGGCCTCGCATGGCGGGCGAAAACCGCTGATTATACGGCTGGCCGCTAGCGCGCGGCAAAGTGGCGCGCCTGTGCCGCGAGGGGGCGGACTGGTAGAATGCGCGGCATTTTTCCGGCGCGGGCATTGCCCCGGCCGCCCAGGAGCGGGCGGCGGCGCCATCGGCAGGGGCATGAGGCCTTGCCCTGCAGCGGTTTCTTCCATGAGGGTGTTATGCACGACTCACATACTGAGCGGATGAGCGGTACCGAAACGCGAGCGGCCGTCGGGCTGTCACTGGTATTCGCCTTCCGCATGCTCGGCATGTTCATGGTCCTGCCGGTGCTGGCCACCTACGGCCAGGACCTGGCCGGCGCGACCCCGGCGCTGATCGGCCTGGCCATCGGCGCCTATGGCCTGACCCAGGCGATCCTGCAGATTCCCTTCGGGACCATTTCCGACCGCATCGGCCGGCGCCCGGTGATCGTCGTCGGGCTGCTGATCTTCGCCGCCGGCGCGGCCCTCGCGGCCAATGCCGACTCCATCTGGGGGGTGATCGCCGGCCGCGTCCTGCAGGGCGCCGGGGCGATCTCGGCGGCGGTGATGGCGCTGCTCTCCGACCTCACCCGCGAGCAGCACCGGACCAAGGCGATGGCGATGATCGGCATGAGCATCGGCGTCTCCTTCGCCGTGGCCATGGTGCTCGGCCCGGTGCTGACCCATCTGTTCGGCCTGCATGGGCTGTTCTGGTTCACCGCCGGGATGGCGCTGGTCGGCCTGCTGCTGATCCTGTTCTTCGTCCCGCAGCCGGACCACATGACCCAGCACCGCGAATCCAGCGTGGCGCGCCAGGCCCTGCTGCCGACCCTGAAGCACGGCGACCTGCTGCGCCTGGACGCCGGCATCCTGATCCTCCACGCCATCCTCATGGCCAGCTTCGTCGCCTTGCCGCTGGCACTGGTGCACGAGGGGGGCCTGCCCAAGGAGCAGCACTGGTGGGTCTACCTGACCGCGCTGCTGGTCGGTTTCTTCGGCATGGTGCCGTTCATCATCTACGCCGAGAAGAAGCGTCGCATGAAGCGCGTGCTGACCGGCGCGGTGGCGACCCTGCTGGCCTGCGAACTGTTCTTCCTGGTCTTCGGTCACAGCCTGGCCATGCTGGTGGTCGGCACGGTGGTGTTCTTCACTGCTTTCAACCTGCTCGAAGCCTCGCTGCCGTCGCTGGTCAGCAAGGTCTCGCCGGCCGGCGGCAAGGGCACGGCGATGGGGGTGTATTCCACCAGCCAGTTCCTCGGCGCGGCGCTGGGCGGCATCCTCGGCGGCTGGATGTTCCAGCACGGCGGGCTGAGCATGGTGTTCATCGGATGCGCGGTGCTCGCTGCCCTCTGGCTGGCGATTGCTGTTACCATGCGCGAACCGCCTTATGTGACCAGCATTCGCCTGCCGCTCGCGCCCGCCGCGCTGCAGGACGCGGTGCTGGTCCAGCGATTCAGGGCGTTGCCCGGTGTGGCAGACGCCGTGGTGGTGGCCGAGGAGGCCGCCGCCTATGTCAAAGTGGATACCCAACAAGTGGATCGCACCGCCCTCGAGCGCCTGGCCCAGGCCGCGCCGGGCGGATGCTGAACCTTAGGAGAACGTCATGGCCCGTGGGGTTAACAAAGTCATTCTGGTTGGTAACGTCGGTGGTGACCCGGAAACCCGCTACATGCCCAACGGCAATGCGGTGACCAACATCACCCTCGCCACCAGCGAGAGCTGGAAGGACAAGCAGACCGGCCAGCAACAGGAGCGCACCGAATGGCACCGCGTGGTGTTCTTCGGCCGCCTGGCGGAGATCGCCGGCGAGTACCTGCGCAAGGGTTCCCAGGTCTACGTCGAAGGCAGCCTGCGCACCCGCAAGTGGCAGGGCCAGGACGGTCAGGATCGCTACACCACCGAGATCGTGGTCGACATCAACGGCAACATGCAGTTGCTCGGCGGCCGCCCCTCCGGCGACGATTCGCAGCGCGCCCCGCGCGAGCCCATGCAGCGCCCGCAGCAGGCCCCGCAGCAGCAGTCGCGTCCGGCCCCGCAGCAGCAACCGGCGCCGCAACCGGCCCAGGACTACGACAGCTTCGACGACGACATTCCGTTCTAAGCGACGCCTTTGCGGCGCGGCCCGTCCGCGCCACGGGCAGACCTTCGAAGACCCCCTGCCGCCCTCGGGCCGCAGGGGGTCTTCGTTTTCAGGCGACGCCGCGCTGCAAGGGCACTTCGTCCAGGCCGCCTATGGCGGATAGAGCTTCCCGCATGGCACTGAGCTTAAGGCAGGTTTCGCGATACTCGTGGGCCGGTTCCGAATCGCCTACCAGACCGCAGCCGGCGAACAGGTAGCCCCGGCCCGGCGTGAGCAGGGCCGAGCGCAGCGCCACCAGGAAATCGCCGTTGCCTTCGCCGTCGAGCCAGCCCAGCGGCGCGGCGTACCAGCCGCGGTCCATCCCTTCGTGCTGGCGGATGTAGTCCAGCGCCGCGCTGCGTGGGTAGCCGCCCACCGCGGGGGTCGGATGCAGCGCCTGCAGCAGCCGCAGGATGCCGCCTGCGTCAGCGAGGCGGGCGCGGATCGGCGTGTTCAGGTGCTGGACTCGCGCCAGTCGTTTCAGACCGGGCGCATCGGGGATTTCCAGCACCTCGCTGAAGGGTTCCAGGGCCGTACGGATCGCCTCCACCACCAACTGGTGTTCGTGCCTGTCCTTGGCGCTGTCCAGCAGGGCCTGTCCGAGCCGCGCATCTTCCTGGGCATCGCCGCCGCGGGCGATGGTCCCGGCCAGGGCATGGGTGAGTGCCTCGCCGGCGCGAATGCGGACCAGGCGTTCCGGGGAGGCGCCGAGGAAGCAGGCGTTGCCGCGGCGACAGGCGAACAGCTGGGCGTCGGCATGTTGCAGACGCAGGTGTTCGATGACCTGCCACGGCTCGATGTCGCCGAGAGGCCGGGCCTGGGTGCGGGCCAGCACGACCTTGCCGAAGCGTCCCTGGCGGACACTGCTTACCGCGTCGCTCACCTTGGCTTCCCATTGCCTGCGCTCCTGCGCCGAAGCGTCGCCCTGCGCGCCAGCGGTCGGCCCCGAGGGCCGGCGTCTGGCCGGCTGCCTCAGGCGCAGTAGCGCCGAGCAGTGGTAGGCGGCCAGGGCCAGGGCATCTTCGCCGGGCTTGGCCAGGTGTTGGCAGAGTACCCGGTAGCGTTCGCCCTCGCGCAGCACGGTGATGCCGGCGAGCATCAGGCTGGCATCGGCGAAGGCTTGCCAGTGTTCCTCGCGCGGGCCGCGCGGATCGAAGCGGAATCCGCCGCACAGGCGCGGCGCCAGCGGGCCCTCGACCACGGCGTCGGCGCAGAGCAATTGCCAGTTTTCCTCGATCCGGGCGAAGCGCTGTTCGCCGTGGCCTTGCAGCTCCAGGGCGCAGCCCCAGGCGAAGAACGCCAGCTCGGGCTGTTCCCAGTACAGGCAGGGCGTTTGCCGGTCGTCCCAGGCACCGAATACCTGCAGCGGGTCCAATGGGTCGATCTCGAACGACGCCGCCACCAAGACCGGACGATCGAGCGCCTGCGCCTGGCCGATGGCGCGCTCGAAGGTGCCGCGCAAGGCGTGCAGGCACTGGCTCAGGGGCGCCAGCCGGCTCATGCGGCACCCCGTGTCTGGCGCCAGTACTTGATCTGCTCGGCGATGTACCAGTGGATGATCTGCGCGAACAGTCCCTCGACGAAGGGCGCGTCGAGTCCGTTTTCCTCGGCCCAGCGGGCGCGCTCGGGGAGCATCGCGGCGACCCGCTCGGGCGCCGGAATCGCCGCCTCGCTGGCCTTGAAGCGCGACGCCGCCTTGACGTAGTCCATGCGGCGGCCGAGGGCCTGGACGATATCCAGGTCGATCCGGTCGATGGCCTCGCGGATGTCCGCCAGGCCGGTGCAGTCTTCGGGAGTTTTCATCATGCAACCTCTCGGGAAAGGGCGTCGGGATGTGCGAGGCGGCGCAGCAGGTGCTCGATCACCGCGTCGCGCCCCTCGCTCAGGTAGAAGTGGCCGCCAGGAAAGCGCCGCAGCCTGGCGGGAGTCCGGCTGGCGTCGCTCCAGGCCTGCGCCTCGGCGGCGCTGACTTCCTCGTCGTGCTCGCCGAGGAGGACGTCGAGGGCGCAGGCCAGGGCGATGGGCTGCGCCCGTCGGTAGGTCTCGATCGCCTGGTAGTCGGCGCGCAGGATCGGCAGGAACAGCGCGCGCAGGTCGGCGTCCTCGAGTAGCTCGCTGGCGCCACCCTGGCGGCGGACGTCCTCCAGCAGCGCCGCCTCGTCGCCGCGGTGCAACGCGCCGCCGCGTTGCCGGTGCGGTGCCGGATGGGCGGAGACGAACAGGTGGCGCAGCGGCGCGCCGGCGCTTTCCAGGCGCAGGGCGGTTTCGTAGGCCAGCGCCGCGCCGAGACTGTGGCCGAACAGCGCCAGGGGCGCGTCGGCGAAATCGCGCAGGGCGAGGGCGGCGCCGTCGGCGAGGTCCTCCAGGCGGGTGGCCGGCGCCTCGTTGAAGCGGTCCTCGCGACCCGGGTACTGCAGGGCAAGCAGGTCGATGTCTGGCGGCAGGCGTTCGCTCCAGCTACGGAAGAAGCTGGCGCTGCCGCCTGCATGGGGGAAGCAGGCCAGGCGCAGGCGCGGCATCGGCGTCAGGCGGAACGGCCGGACCCAGGCGGCGCTCATGCGCGGGCCTCCAGCTCGCGGCGCAGGCGCTCGCGCAGGTCCTTCTTGCTGATCTTGCCGATGCCGGTTTGGGGGAAGGCCGGGACCAGCTCGATGCGGTCCGGCACCTTGAACGCGGCCAGCCCGCAGGCGTGCAGGTATTGCTTCAGCTTCAGCGCCGAGGGCGCCGGCTGGCGCGGGATGACGAAGGCGCAGGTGCGCTCGCCGAGCAGGCTGTCGGGCATCGCCACGACGGTGGCGTCGTGCACCTGCGGATGGGCTATCAGCAGGTTCTCCACCTCTTCTGCGGCGATCTTCTCGCCGCCGCGGTTGATCTGGTCCTTGTCGCGGCCCTCCACCACCAGGTAGCCGTCCTTGTCGCGGCTGACCCGGTCGCCGGTGCGGTAGAAGCCGTCCGCGCTGAAGGCCTTGGCGTTGTGTTCGGGCAGGCGGTAGTAGCCGCGGATGGTGTAGGGGCCGCGCACGGTCAGTTCGCCCACCTCGCCGGGGCCGACCTCGCGGCCCTCGGCGTCGACCACCCGCACTTCGTCGTCCGGCGACAGCGGCCGGCCCTGGGTATGCAGCACGCGTTCGGGCGGATCGTCCAGGCGGGTGTAGCAGATCAGCCCCTCGGCCATTCCCAGCACCTGTTGCAACTGGCAGCCGAGCACCGGTGCGACGCGTTGCGCGGCACTGCTGCCGAGCCTGGAACCGCCGACCTGGAGCAGACGCAGGCTGGATAGATCGGCGCGGCGGCTTTCCTGGGCATCCAGCCAGAGCATCGCCAGCGGCGGTACCAGGGCGGTGTGGGTGACCCGTTCACGGGCGATCAGGGCGAAGCAATGCTCGGGATCGGCGCGCTGGCTGACCACCACGCGGCCGCCGGCCAGCAGCGTGCCGATCACTCCGGGGCAGCAGAGGGTGAAGTTGTGCGCCATCGGCAAGCCGGTGAGGTACACCGTGTGCTCGTCGAAGCCGCAGACCTCGGCGCTGGCGCGGACGTTGTAGAGATACTCGCGATGACGCCGGGGAATCAGCTTCGGCGTGCCGGTGGTGCCGCCGGACAACTGGAAGCAGGCGATATCCTCGGCGCGGGCGGCGCATTCTTCCAGCGCGTCGGCCTGGTACAGCGGTGCCAGCGCTTGCAGCGGCGCCTCGGCCTCGCCGTGGATCAGCGCCATCCGGCAGGCGCCGCTGGCGAGCAGCTCACGGGCCATCGGCCGTGGGTCGAAGCCGTCGATCCGTTCGGCGCCGATGTAGGCCTTGGCCTCAGCGAAGCGGCAGAAACCGCTGATCTCATGCTGGCGATGGGCGGGGAGGGCGAGCACCGGGCGTACGCCGAGCTGGAACAGGGCGAAGCAGGTTTCGACGAAGGCGATGCCGTTGGGCAGGTGCAGCACTACCGTGTCGCCATGTGCGAGGCCGGCCTGGCGCAGTCCGGCTGCCAGGCGGCGGCAGCGCTGGAGCAGGTCGGCATAGCTGAGCCGCTGGTCGTCGTCGCAGAGCGCGATCCGCCGCGGATGGCGCGCGGCGCTGGCGGCCAGGGCTTCGGCGAAGTTCTGGTCCTGCCAGTGGCCGGCGTCGAGATAGCGGCGGACGAAGGCGGCGGGCCAGTCGGGGGCGTCGTCGACGGCCGATGGGGTGGCGGGCGAGGAAGTCATGCGATCTCCGTGGATGCGGTCGATTGCCATTGCTGGGAAATGAGATTTATTATCATTGGCGGGCGGCAGGGACCGCGCAAGCCCGCGCCTTTCGATTGCGGGGCTTTTTCATTCGCTGCAGGGGCGGAGTGCAGGGCGCTTTGTCCATCTCCGCTAAAAAGTCCCCCTGCCCCCACGTATCCAGGAAGGCGTCGCCGCGTCGGCAGCGCCCGGGCTACAGGAAAACCTGATGACCATCACCATCATTGCTCCGCCACAGGCCGATGCCGCCGCGCCGGCACCGGGCAACCGGCCCGGCGTCGCGCACATCGATCCGAACATGAAGCTGGTGACCGGAACCTTCTGTTCGGCCAGCGAGGACTGGTTCGAGGAACCGCTGGAGCGCGGCCTGCGCCTGATCCTCGTGCAGAGCGGCCAGTTGCGCTGCCGGATCCCCGGCCAGCCCGAGCACCTCATCGAGGGGCCGAGCCTGTGCACCATCGCCAACGACGGCGACTTCACCTCGGCGCAGATCTACGGCACCGACAAGCCGTTGCGCTACACCATCGTCCAGCTCGGCGTCGAAGCCCTGGACAGCCGCCTCGGCTGGCTGCCCGAGCAACTGATACGCCGCCCCGGCGGCGATCCGCGGATCATGAGCTGCCCGGCGCCGCGGGCGATGCAGGCGTTGGCCTCGCAGATCGCCACCTGCCAGATGCTCGGTCCGACCCGCGATCTCTACCTCGGCGGCAAGGCCCTGGAGTTGGCCGCGCTCAGCGCCCAGTTCCTTTCCGGCGAGGGGCGCCCCGTCGAGGAGCCGCGCATCACCTGCTCGGAGGTCGAGCGCATCCACGCCGCCCGCGACCTGCTGGTCGGCGCCTTGCAGGAGCCGCCGTCGCTGGACACGCTGGCCAGCCGCGTGGGCATGAACCCGCGCAAGCTGACCGCCGGCTTCCGCAAGGTGTTCGGCGCCAGCGTATTCGGCTACCTGCAGGAGTACCGCCTGCGCGAGGCGCACCGGATGCTCTGCGACGAAGAGGCGAACGTCTCCACGGTGGCCTACCGGGTGGGCTACAGCCCGGCGCATTTCTCCATCGCTTTCCGCAAGCGCTACGGCATCTCCCCCAGCGAGATCCGCTGAGTCTCCGCGACGACCCCCGACCCGGCCACGGGAGGGGCGTCGCCGCTGCGGGATGACGCTGCATCTAACGAAACAGTCCGGCTGTCTAAAGCATTGCCGGCCAGGCCTCCCAGGCAAGTGAGATAAGGTCGCATTTGATAATCGTTGCCAGGAACTGGCAACCGACTTCAGATGCTTGCCCTAGGGAGCCCCCATGGATCTGCCCCCCGATTCCCGTACCGCCCTGCGCGACTGGCTGACCGAGCAGCTCGCCGACCTGCTCGGCGAACCGCTTGCCGACGTGCGCGCCCTGGCGGACGACGACGACCTGCTGGGCTGCGGCCTCGACTCGATCCGCCTGATGTACCTGCAGGAACGCCTGCGCGCGCGTGGCTCGACGCTGGACTTCGCCCAGTTGGCGCAGCGCCCCTGCCTGGGGGCCTGGCTCGACCTGCTGGCCTGCGCGGACCGGCTGTCCGCCCCGGCAACGGTCGCGCTGCCGGCGGCGCAGGATCGCGACCAGCCGTTCGAGCTGTCTTCCGTGCAGCAGGCCTACTGGCTGGGACGTGGCGCCGGCGAGGTGCTGGGCAACGTCAGCTGCCATGCCTTCCTGGAATTCCGCGCGCGGGATGTCGACCCGCAGCGCCTGGCCGCGGCGGCGGAGTGCGTGCGTCAACGCCACCCGATGTTGCGGGCGCGCTTCCTCGACGGTCGCCAGCAGATCCTTCCGACGCCGCCGCTGTCCTGCTTCGACCTGCAGGACTGGCGCACCTTACAGGTGGACGAGGCCGAGCGCGACTGGCAGGCGCTGCGCGACTGGCGCGCCCATGAATGCCTGGCGGTGGAGCGCGGCCAGGTGTTCCTGCTCGGGCTGGTGCGCATGCCGGGCGGCGAGGATCGCCTCTGGCTGAGTCTCGACCTGCTTGCCGCCGATGTCGAAAGCCTGCGCCTGCTGCTGGCCGAACTGGGCGTTGCCTACCTGGCGCCGGAGCGCCTGGCGGAGCCGCCGGCGCTGCATTTCGCCGACTACCTGGTGCGCCGTGCGGCGCAACGCGCCGAGGCCGCGGCGCGGGCCCGCGACTACTGGCTGGAACGCCTGCCGCGCTTGCCGGACGCGCCGGCCCTGCCGTTGGCCTGCGCGCCGGAAAGCATCCGCCAGCCGCGCACCCGGCGCCTGGCATTCCAGCTTTCCGCCGGCGAGAGCCGGCGCCTGGAGCGTCTTGCCGCGCAGCATGGCGTGACCTTGTCCAGCGTGTTCGGCTGCGCCTTCGCGCTGGTCCTGGCGCGCTGGAGCGAAAGCGCGGAATTTCTCCTCAACGTGCCGTTGTTCGATCGGCATGCCGACGACCCGCGTATCGGCGAGGTGATCGCCGACTTCACCACCCTGTTGCTGCTGGAGTGCCGGATGCAGGCCGGGGTGTCCTTCGCCGAGGCGGTGAAGAGCTTCCAGCGCAACCTCCACGGAGCCATCGACCACGCCGCATTCCCCGCCCTGGAGGTGCTCCGCGAGGCGCGCCGGCAGGGCCAGCCACGCTCGGCGCCGGTGGTGTTCGCCAGCAACCTGGGCGAGGAGGGCTTCGTCCCGGCGGCCTTCCGCGACGCTTTCGGCGATCTCCACGACATGCTCTCGCAGACCCCGCAGGTCTGGCTCGACCACCAGCTCTACCGGGTGGGCGACGGTATCCTGCTGGCCTGGGACAGCGTCGTCGGCCTGTTCCCCGAAGGTCTGCCGGAAACCATGTTCGAAGCCTACGTGGGGCTGCTCCAGCGTCTCTGCGACAGCGCCTGGGAGCAGCCCGCCGATCTGCCGTTGCCCTGGGCGCAGCAGGCGCGCCGGGCCCTGCTCAACGGCCAGCCGGCATGCGCCACGGCGCGCACCCTGCATCGCGACTTCTTCCTTCGCGCCGCCGAGGCGCCGGATGCCGACGCGCTGCTCTATCGCGACCAACGTGTCACCCGCGGCGAACTGGCCGAGCGTGCGCTGCGCATCGCCGGCGGCCTGCGCGAAGCCGGGGTGCGCCCTGGCGACGCGGTCGAGGTCAGCCTGCCGCGCGGACCGCAGCAGGTCGCGGCGGTATTCGGCGTGCTCGCCGCAGGCGCCTGCTACGTGCCGCTGGACATCGACCAGCCGCCCGCACGGCGGCGCCTGATCGAAGAGGCCGCCGGGGTATGCCTGGCGATCACCGAGGAGGACGATCCGCAGGCCTTGCCGCCGCGCCTGGATGTCCAGCGCCTGCTGCGCGGCCCGGCGCTGGCCGCCCCCGTGCCGCTGGCGCCGCAGGCGAGTGCCTATGTGATCTACACCTCGGGCTCCACCGGGGTGCCCAAGGGCGTCGAGGTCAGCCACGCGGCGGCGATCAATACCATCGACGCGCTGCTCGACCTGCTGCGGGTGAACGCATCGGATCGCTTGCTGGCGGTCTCCGCGCTGGACTTCGATCTGTCGGTCTTCGACCTGTTCGGCGGCCTCGGCGCCGGTGCCAGCCTGGTCCTGCCGGCCCAGGAACAGGCGCGCGATGCCGCTGCCTGGGCGGAGGCTATCCAGCGGCATGCGGTGAGCCTGTGGAACTCGGCGCCGGCCTTGCTGGAGATGGCCCTCAGCCTGCCGGCGAGCCAGGCCGACTATCGCAGTCTGCGGGCGGTGCTGCTGTCCGGCGACTGGGTGGCCCTGGACCTGCCCGGCCGCCTGCGCCCACGTTGTGCCGAAGGCTGCCGCCTGCATGTGCTGGGTGGCGCTACCGAAGCGGGCATCTGGTCGAACCTGCAGAGCGTCGATACGGTGCCGCCGCACTGGCGTTCGATTCCCTACGGCCGGCCATTGCCGGGACAGGCCTACCGGGTGGTCGACACCCACGGGCGCGACGTGCCGGACCTGGTGGTCGGCGAGCTGTGGATCGGCGGCGCCAGCCTGGCCCGCGGCTATCGCAACGATCCCGAACTCAGCGCCCGGCGCTTCGTCCACGATGCCCAGGGCCGCTGGTATCGCACCGGCGATCGCGGTCGCTACTGGGGCGACGGTACCCTGGAATTCCTCGGTCGGGTCGACCAGCAGGTGAAAGTGCGCGGCCAGCGCATCGAGTTGGGCGAGGTGGAGGCCGCGCTGTGCGCCCAGGCTGGCGTGGAGAGCGCCTGCGCGGCGGTGCTCGGCGGTGGCGTGGCGAGCCTCGGCGCGGTGCTGGTACCGCGCCTGGCGCCACGGGCCGAAGGCTCCATGGAACTACCGGCCGCACAGCCCTTCGCCGGCCTGGCAGAGGCCGAGGCGGTACTCACCCGGGAAATCCTCGGCGCGCTGCTGGAGGCGCCGCTGGAGCTAGACGACGGTTTGCGCCGGCGCTGGCTGGACTGGCTAGCGGACTCCGCCGCCAGCGCGCTGCCGTCGCTCGACGAGGCGTTGCGCCGGCTCGGCTGGCAGGCCGCGGGGCTGACCGCGATGGGCAACGCTCTGCGCGGCCTGCTCGCCGGCGAACAGGCGCCGGCCGCGCTGCTCCTCGATCCCTGGCTGGCGCCGCAGGCGGTGGCCGCGCGCCTGCCGGACGGCCGCGAGGCCCTGGCGCGCCTGCTCGAAGCGCTGCCGACGCCGGCTGCCGGCGAACGCCTGCGGGTGGCGGTGCTGGATACCCGCGCCGGGCTCTGGCTCGACCAGGGCATGGCCTCGCTGTTGCGCCCGGGGCTGGAACTGACCCTCTTCGAACGCAGCCGCGTCCTCCTCGACGCCGCCGCCACCCGCTTGCCGGAACGGATCGTGGTGCAGGCGCTGGACGACGGCCTGCTACCTGCCGAGCACCTCGGTCGCTACGACCGGGTGATCAGCTTCGCCGCGCTGCACGCCTACGAGGCCAGCCGCGAAGGCCTGGCGCTGGCGGCGGCGCTGCTGCGCCCGCAGGGCCGCCTGTTGCTGGTGGACCTGCTATGCGAGTCGCCACTGGCGCTGCTCGGTGCGGCCTTGCTCGACGACCGGCCGCTGCGCCTGGCGGAGTTGCCGAGCCTGTTGGCCGATCTCGCCGCTGCGGGACTGGCGCCGCGTTGCCTGTGGCGCAGCGAACGGCTCGCCCTGGTCGAGGCGCTGGCGCCGGGACTCGGGCTCGACGCCGCCGCGCTCNGGAGCAACGCCTGCCCCAGGCGATGCGGCCCGAACGCCTGTGGTGCCTGCCAAGCCTGCCGTTGAACGGCAATGGCAAGGTCGATCGTCGCCGCCTGGCCGAGAGCATGACCCGCGCACTCGGCGAGTGTCGTCACGAGCCCTCGGCGGAGGAGCCGCTGGAAGCCCATGAGCAAGCGCTGGCCGAGTGCTGGGAAGCGGTTCTCAAACGCCCGGTGCGTCGTCGCGAGGCGAGCTTCTTCAGCCTCGGCGGCGACAGCCTGCTGGCGACCCGCCTGCTGGCCGGCATACGTGAGCGTTTCGGCGTACGCCTGGGCATGGCCGACTTCTATCGCCAGCCGACCCTGGCCGGTCTTGCCCGCCACTTGCAGGCGCAGACCGTCGAAATCGAGGAAACCCAACTGGAAGAGGGCGTGCTATGAGCCTCGGCGAACTGCTGGAAACCTGCCGCAGCCGGCGCATCGAACTCTGGAGCGAGGCGGGCCGCCTGCGCTATCGCGCCCCCCAGGGCGCCCTCGACGCCGGCCTCGCCGAGCGCCTGCGGGCCGAGCGCGAGGCCCTGCTGGAACACCTGGAAGGCGGCCCTGGCTGGCGCGCCGAACCCGACCTGGCCCACCAGCGCTTCCCGCTGACCCCGGTGCAGGCCGCCTACGTGCTGGGCCGCCAGGCGGCCTTCGACTACGGCGGTAACGCCTGCCAGCTGTACGCCGAGTACGACTGGCCGGCCGACACCGATCCGGCGCGCCTGGAGGCGGCCTGGAACGCCATGGTCGAGCGCCACCCGATGCTGCGCGCGGTGATCGAGGACAACGCCTGGCAGCGCGTGCTGCCCGAGGTGCCCTGGCAGCGGCTGACCGTGCATGCCTGCGCGGGGCTCGACGAGGCCGCTTTCCAGGCGCACCTGGAGCGGGTCCGCGAACGCCTCGACCACGCCTGCGCGGCGCTCGACCAGTGGCCGGTCCTGCGCCCCGAGCTGAGTATCGGCCGGGATGCCTGCGTACTGCACTGCTCGGTGGATTTCACCCTGGTCGACTACGCCAGCCTGCAATTGCTGCTTGGCGAATGGCGCCGCCGCTATCTCGATCCGCAATGGACGGCGGAACCGCTGGAGGCGACCTTCCGCGACTATGTCGGCGTCGAGCAGCGCCGACGCCAGTCGCCAGCCTGGCAGCGCGACCGCGACTGGTGGCTGGCGCGTCTCGACGCGCTACCGGGGCGTCCCGACCTGCCGCTGCGGGTGCAGCCGGACACCCGGTCCACGCGCTTCCGGCACTTCCACGCGCGCCTCGACGAGGCCGCCTGGCAGGCGCTCGGCGCGCGCGCCGGCGAACACGGCCTGAGCGCTGCCGGCGTGGCCTTGGCGGCCTTCGCCGAGACCATCGGTCGCTGGAGCCAGGCACCGGCGTTCTGTCTCAACCTGACGGTACTCAACCGGCCGCCGCTGCATCCGCAGCTGGCGCAGGTGCTCGGTGACTTCACCGCGCTCAGCCTGCTGGCAGTGGGCAGCCGCCACGGCGACAGTTTCGTCGAGCGTGCCCGACGCATCGGCGAGCAGATGTTCGACGACCTCGACCACCCGACCTTCAGCGGCGTCGACCTGCTGCGCGAACTGGCGCGCCGGCGTGGTCGCGGCGCCGATCTGATGCCGGTGGTGTTCACCAGTGGCATCGGCAGTGTGCAGCGCCTGCTCGGCGATGGCGAGGCGCCGCGCGCGCCACGCTACATGATCAGCCAGACCCCGCAGGTCTGGCTGGACTGCCAGGTCACCGACCAGTTCGGCGGCCTGGAGATCGGCTGGGACGTACGCCTCGGGTTGTTCCCCGAGGGCCAGGCGGAAGCCATGTTCGACGACTTCGTCGAGCTGCTCCGGCGCCTGGCGCAGAGCCCGCGCGCCTGGACCGACGGCGATGCCACGGAACCCGTCGAGGCGCCGCCGCAGGCGTTGCCCAGTAGTGCCCGGAGCATCGCCGCCGGTTTCGCCGAGCGTGCCCTGCTGACCCCCGACGCCACGGCGATCCACGATGCCGCCGGCAGCTACAGCTACCGCCAGGTCGCCCAGCACGCCAGCGCCCTGCGCCGCGTCCTGGAAGCGCACGGCGCGGGCCGTGGCCGGCGGGTCGCGGTGATGCTGCCGAAAAGCGCCGCGCAATTGGTCGCGGTGATCGGCATCCTCCAGGCCGGCGCCGCCTATGTGCCGGTGGACATCCGCCAGCCTCCGCTGCGGCGCCAGGCGATCCTCGCCAGCGCCGAAGTGGTCGCGCTGGTCTGCCTGGAAAGCGATGTCCCGGACGTCGGCTGCGCCTGCGTGGCCATCGACCGGCTGGCCGCCGACAGCGCCTGGCCGCCACCGCCCGCGGCGGAGGTGGCGGCGGACGACCTCGCCTACGTGATCTACACCTCCGGCTCCACCGGCACGCCAAAGGGCGTGATGCTCAGCCATGCGGCGGTGAGCAACACGCTGCTCGACATCAACCAGCGCTACGGCGTCGACGCCAACGACCGCGTCCTCGGCCTCGCCGAGCTGAGCTTCGACCTCTCGGTCTACGACTTCTTCGGCGCCACCGCGGCGGGGGCCCAGGTGGTCCTCCCGGACCCGGCGCGCGGCAGCGATCCATCGCACTGGGCGGAACTGCTGGAACGCCACGCCATCACCCTGTGGAACTCGGTGCCGGCCCAAGGCCAGATGCTCATCGATTACCTGGAGAGCGAGCCGCAACGTCACCTGCCGGGACCGCGCTGCGTGCTCTGGTCCGGTGACTGGATTCCGGTCAGCCTGCCGACCCGCTGGTGGCGGCGCTGGCCGGACAGCGCGCTGTTCAGCCTGGGCGGCGCCACCGAGGCGGCGATCTGGTCGATCGAGCAGCCGATCCGCCCGCAGCACACCGAGCTGGCCAGCATCCCTTATGGCCGTGCCCTGCGCGGGCAGAGCGTGGAAGTCCTGGATGCTCGCGGGCGGCGCTGCCCGCCGGGCGTGCGCGGCGAGATCCATATCGGCGGGGTGGGCCTGGCGCTCGGCTACGCCGGCGATCCGCAGCGCACCGCCGAACGCTTCGTCCGTCACCCCGATGGCCGTCGCCTGTATCGCACCGGCGACCTCGGCCGCTATCTGGCCGACGGCAGCATCGAGTTCCTCGGCCGCGAGGACGACCAGGTGAAGATTCGCGGCCACCGCATCGAACTGGCCGAGCTGGACGCCGCGCTGTGCGCTCATCCGCAGGTCAACCTGGCGGCCACCGTGGTGCTCGGCGAGACCCACGAGCGCAGCCTGGCCAGCTTCGTCACCCTGCATGCGCCGGCGGAGGCTGGCGAGGATCCGCGTACGGCGCTCGACGCGGTGCGCCAGCGGGCGGCCCAGGCCTTGCGCCGCGACTGGGGCAGCGAGGAGGGCATCGCCGCGGCGGTGGCCGCACTCGACCGTGCCTGCCTCGCCTCGTTGGCCGCCTGGCTGGCCGGCAGCGGTCTGTTCGCCAGTGCGACGCCGCTGGACTTCGCCACCCTGTGCCAGCGCCTGGGTATCGCCGAGGCGCGCCAGCGCCTGCTGCGCCACTGGTTGCGCCAACTGGAGGAGGGCGGCTACCTGCGCGCCGAGGGCGAGGGCTGGCTGGGCTGCGCCGAGCGTCCCGCGCAGAGTCCGGAGGACGCCTGGACGGCGTTCGCCGGCTGCGCGCCGGCGGCGCTCTGGCCGGCCGAGCTGGTCGCCTACCTGCGTGACAGCGCGCAATCCCTCGGCGAGCAACTGGCCGGGCGGATCAGCCCGGCGGCGCTGATGTTCCCGCAGGGCTCGGCGCGCATCGCCGAGGCCATGTACAGCCAGGGCCTGCATGCCCAGGCGCTGCACGAGGCCATGGCCGAGGCCATCGCCGCCATCGTCGAGCGCCAGCCGCAACGGCGCTGGCGCCTGCTGGAGCTTGGCGCCGGCACCGCCGCCGCCAGCCGCACGGTGATCGCCCGGTTGGCGCCGCTGGTGCAGCGAGGGGCGGAGGTGGACTACCTGTTCACCGACGTTTCCAGCTACTTCCTCGCCGCCGCCCGCGAGCGCTTCGCCGACCAGCCGTGGGTACGCTTCGGCCGCTTCGACATGAACGGCGATCTTCTCGACCAGGGCGTGGCGCCGCACTCGGTGGATATCCTGCTCAGCTCCGGGGCCTTGAACAACGCGCTGGACACCCCGGCGCTGCTGGCCGGCCTGCGCGAGTTGCTGAGCGCCGACGCCTGGCTGGTGATCCAGGAACTGACGCGAGAGCACAACGAGATCAGCGTCAGCCAGAGCCTGATGATGGAAAACCCGTGCGACCTCCGCGACGAGCGCCGCCAACTGTTCGTCCACACCGGGCAATGGCTGGAGTGGCTGGCGGCACAGGGTGGCGACCTGGCTTGTGGGGTGGTGCCGCCGGGCAGCGCTCTCGACCTGCTTGGCTACGATGTCCTGCTGGCTCGCTGCAAGACCGACCGCGCCCGCCTGGAGCCGGCCGAGCTGCTGGCCTTCGTCGAAGCGCGGGTGCCGCGCTACATGCTCCCGGCGCAGTTGCGCGTGCTCGAACGCCTGCCGGTCACCGGCAACGGCAAGATCGACCGCAAGGCCCTGACCGGCTTTGCCCGCCAGCCCCAGGCGGACCTTCGGCATGGCGTCGCGCAGGCACCGGCCGACGAACTGGAGAATGCGCTGCTGGCACTCTGGCGGGAGGTGCTGGACAACCCGTCGCTGGGCGTCGAGCAAGACTTCTTCGGGGCTGGCGGCGACTCGCTGTTGATCGCCCAGTTGATCGCCCGTTTGCGCGAACGACTGGAAAGCGCCCGTCGGCATCCGTTCGATCGCCTGCTACGCTGGGCGCTCAGCCAGCCGACGCCGCGCGGCCTGGCCGAACGCCTGCGCAGCGCGCCGGAAGAGGGCCGTGGGCCAGCCCTGGCCGCGGCGCGCGGCGTCGCCCCGGCGCAGGCCGGCATGTCGCGCGCACCGCTCGCCGAGGGCGCGGTGGCGCTCGACCCGCTGGTGCGCCTGGTGCCCGGCGAGGGCGTGCCGCGGGTGCTGGTCCACGAAGGCCTCGGCACGCTACTGCCGTACCGCCCGCTGCTTCGCGCCCTGGGTGAGGGGCGGTCGTTGCTGGGCCTGGCCGTGCATGACAGCGACGCCTACCTGGCGATCCCCGCCGAGCATCTCAACGCCTGCCTCGGCCGCCGCTACGCCGAGGCGCTCCATCGCGCCGGGCTACGCGAGGTCGACCTGCTCGGCTACTGCTCCGGCGGGCTGGTCGCCCTGGAGACCGCCAAGTCCCTGGTCCAGCGCGGGGTGCGCGTGCGCCAACTGGATATCGTCTCCAGCTACCGGATTCCCTACCGGGTGGACGACGAGCGCCTGCTGTTGTTCAGCTTCGCCGCGACCCTCGGCCTGGATACCGCGGCGCTCGGCTTCCCCGCGCCGGAACGTCTCGGCCAGGCGGTGCAGGCGGCGCTCGCGCAGACACCGGAGCGCCTGGGCGCCGAGGCGCTGGCGGGGCTACCGGGCCTGGCCGATCTCGTCGCCCTGCGCGGCCGCGTGCTACAGGCGGCCAGTGGTAGCGCCGACGCCGCCAGCGTCGAACGCGACACCCTCTACCGGCTGTTCTGTCACTCGGTGCGTGCCAGCCAGGCCGAGGCGCCGGAGCCCTACGTCGGCGCGCTGCGGCTGTTCGTGCCGGACGCCGGCAACCCATTGGTGCCGCGCTACGCCGAGGCCCTGGAGACCCAATGGCGGGCCGCCGCGCTCGGCGCGTGCGGCATCCACGAGGTGCCCGGCGGGCACTTCGACTGCCTGGGCGAAGCCCTGGCGCAATCCCTGTCGAAACCCATGCCAGAGGAGGCGAGCCGATGAGCGACGTCCGTTCCGTGGTGGTCGCCGGTTCCCGGTTCGGCCAGTTCTATGCCGCCGGCGTCGCCGCCGATCGGCGCTTCGTCCTGCGCGGCATCCTTGGCCAGGGCCGCCGGCGTTCGCGGGCGTTGGCCGAGCGCCTCGGGGTGGAGACCTGGTGCGAGGTCGAGGCGTTGCCGGACGATGTCCGCCTGGCCTGCGTCGCGGTCGGCGGCGCGGCACGCGGCGAGCAGGGCCCGGCGCTGGCCGAGGCGCTGATGGCGCGTGGCATCGACGTGCTGATCGAGCATCCGTTGCTGCCGCGCGAATGGCAGGACCTGCTGCGCAGCGCCGAGCGCCTGGGCCGGCGCTGCCTGCTCAACACCTTCTATCCGCAGTTGCCGGCGGTGGCGCGTTTCATCGAGCTGGGCCGCCAGTTGCATCGCCGGCGCGGCATCCGCTACCTGGACGCGGCCTGCGGGGTGCAGGTCGGTTTCGCCACCCTGGACATCCTCGCCGCGTTGCTGGAGGGCGTTGGCCCCTGGTCGCTGGAGTCGCCCTCGAACGACCTGTCGGCGATGCGCGGGCTGTCCCTGGTGTTGGCGGAAGTGCCGTTGAGCCTGCTCGTGCTCAACGAACTGGCGGCCGCCGACGACGGGCGCATGACCTTGTTGCAGCGCGTCAGCCTGACCACCGATCGCGGCACGCTGAGCCTGCTCAGCCCCCATGGCCCGTTGTTGTGGACGCCTGCGGTGGCGGTACCGGCAGAGGATGACGACGGCCTGTTCGCGCTGTTCGACGAGATAGCCGGCGAACCGCTGCCCAGCGCCCAGCTCTGGTATGCCGAACCGTGCAGCTGGGCCCAGGTGCACCAGCGCCTGTGGCCGGCGGCGGCGGCCGAGGCGCTGGCGCTGCTCGCCGACGGCGACGAGGTGCGTCGGCGCAACCAACGCAGCCTGGAGGTCGCCGCCCTGTGGCAGCGGATCGGCGAGTGCCTTGGCTTCCCTGAGGCGCCGCCGGCGTCGCTGGCGCCGGCGAGCCTGGAACAGGTGCTGGAGCAAGCCTCGTGACCCCGGTGCTGTGGCGCCTGCTGCGCACCTATCGCTGGCGGCTGGCGGCGGCCATGGGGTTGCAGGCCCTGGCCGGGCTCTGCTCGCTGTTGCCCTGGATGCTTCTCGCCTGGCTCGCCGAGCCGCTGGCGCGCGGCCAGGCGCAGCCGGCCCTGCTGGCCCTGGTGCTGCTGGCGGTGCTGGCCTGGCTGGGCTGCCAGGCGCTGGCCGCGCACCTGGCCCACCGGGTCGACGCGGACCTCTGCAACGACCTGCGCCTGCGCCTGCTGGCGCACCTGCAACGGCTGCCGCTGGACTGGTTCGGTCGCCAGGGCCCGGACGGCGTGGCGCGCCTCGTGGAGCAGGACGTGCGGGCCCTGCACCAACTGATCGCGCACGCTCCCAACGATCTCAGCAACCTGTTGGTGGTGCCGCTCGTCGCGTTGCTCTGGCTGGCCTGGCTGCACCCCTGGCTGCTGCTGTTCTGCCTGCTGCCGCTGGTGCTGGCCGCCGCCGGCTTCCTGCTGCTGCGCTCGGCGCGCTATCGCGACCTGGTGCTGCGGCGCAACGCCGCGCTGGAAAGGCTCTCGGCGGACTATGGCGAATTCGCCCACAACCTGCTGCTGGCCCGACAGTACCCCGGCGCCGGCATACAACAGGGCGCCGAGGCGTCGGCGGCGGCCTTCGGCGAAGCGTTCGGCGCCTGGGTGAAGCGGGTCGGCCACCTCGCCGCGCTGGTCTACGTGCAGTTGTCGACGCCCTGGCTGCTGGCCTGGGTCCTGCTCGGCGCGCTGGCCCTGGATGCCCTCGGCGTGCCGCTGGCGCTCGGCCAGGCCTGTGCCTTCCTGCTCCTGCTGCGGGCCCTGGCCGCCCCGGTGCAGGCGCTCGGCCACGGNCCGCCGAGCGCCTGCAGCAGGTGTTCGACCAGGCGCCGCTGGTCGAGGGCCGCTCGACCCGCGAGCCGGTCGATGGCGCGGTGGCGCTGCACGGCCTGGGCCATGCCTATGAAGGCGTGGAGGTCCTGGCCGATATCGATCTGGAGCTGGAGGATGGCAGCCTGGTGGCCCTGGTCGGTCCCTCGGGCTCCGGCAAGAGCACCCTGCTGCACCTGCTGGCGCGCTACATGGACGCGCAGCGCGGCGAACTGGAGATTGGCGGCCTGGCACTGAAGGACATGCCCGATGCCGTGCGCCACCGGCATATCGCGCTGGTCGGCCAGCAGGCGGCGGCGCTGGAGATATCCCTGGCCGACAACATCGCCCTGTTCCGCCCCGATGCCGATCTCCAGGAGATTCGCCAGGCGGCCCGTGACGCCTGCCTCGACGAGCGCATCATGGCCCTGCCGCGTGGCTACGACAGCGTGCCGGGACGCGACCTGCAACTGTCCGGCGGCGAACTGCAACGACTGGCCCTGGCCCGTGCGCTGCTATCGCCGGCGCGCCTGTTGCTGCTCGACGAGCCAACCTCGGCGCTGGATCCGCAGACCGCCCGGCAGGTCCTGCGCAACCTGCGCGAGCGTGGCGGCGGCCGGACCCGGGTGATCGTCGCCCATCGTCTGGCCGAAGTCAGCGATGCCGACCTGATCCTGGTGCTGGTCGCTGGCCGTCTGGTCGAACGCGGCGAGCACGCGGCGCTGTTGGCGGCGGACGGCGCTTATGCGCGCTTGTGGCGTGAACAGAACGGCGCGGAGGTGGCGGCATGACCCTGTTCGAACGAATGCGTGCGCTGCCCGAAGACTGCCGTGCCGCGTTGCGCCGGGCGAGCGCCTGGGCGGTCCTGGCGGCGCTGCTGGACGCCGCTTGCGGCGTATTGCTGGTGCCGTTGGTCGAGGCCTGGTTCGCCGAAGGCGCGTTGCCCTGGCGCTGGGTCGCCGCGTTGCTCGGCTTGAGCCTGGCGCAGGCGCTGTTGCAGTACCTGGCCCTGCGTCGCGGTTTCGCCGCCGGCGGCTCGCTGGCGGCTGGACTGGTGCGCAGCCTGGTGGCGCGCTTGCCGCGCCTGGCGCCGCCGGCGCTGCGCCGGGTCGCGCCGGCCGAAGGCCTGCTGCGCGGCCCGGTGATGCAGGCGATGGGCATTCCGGCGCACCTGCTGGGGCCGCTGATCGCCGCGTTGGTGACGCCGCTCGGGGTGATCCTCGGGCTGTTCCTGATCGACCCGTCCATCGCCCTCGGCCTGCTCCTTGCTGGTGCCTTCCTCGCCGCGCTGTTGCGCTGGAGCGGGCGGCGCAATCTGGCGGCGGAGGATGCCCGGCTGGCCGCCGAGCGCGACGCCGCACGGCAGTTGCAGGCGTTCGCCGAACGCCAGCCACTGCTGCGCGCGGCGCAGCGCGAAAGCGTCGCCCGCCAGGGGCTGGAAGAGGCCTTGCGCAGTCTCCACCGCAGCACCCTGGAACTGTTGCGGCGCAGCCTGCCCAGCGGCCTCGGCTTCGCCCTGGCGGTGCAGGCGGCGTTCGCCTTCGCCCTGCTCGGCGGCGCCTGGGCGGTGGAGCGGCAATGGCTGGACGGCGCGCGACTGGTGGCCGTGCTGGTGCTGCTGGTGCGCTTCATCGAGCCGCTGGCCCAGCTCACCCATCTCGACCAGGCGTTGCGCGGCGCTTGGCAGGCGCTGGACACCCTGCTGCGGGTTTTCGCCCTGGCTCCGCTGCGCAGCCCCGAGCCGGGCGAGCGGCCGCACGACGCCAGCCTGGCGGCCGAGGCCGTGGAATTGCGCCTGGAAGATGGCCGCGCCTTGCTCGAGGACATTTCCCTGAGGCTGGAGCCGGGTTCGCTGAACGTCCTCGTCGGACCCTCCGGGGCCGGCAAGAGCAGCCTGCTGGCGCTGCTCGGGCGGCTCTACGACGTCGATGCCGGGCGTGTCCTGCTGGGTGGCGTGGATATCCGCCGGTTGAGCGAAACGACCCTCGCCGCCAATCGTAACCTGGTGTTCCAGGACAACGGCCTGTTCCGCGGCAGCGTTGCCTGGAACCTGCGCATGGCGCGAGCGGACGCCGATCTCGAAGCGCTGCGCGAGGCGGCGCGGGCGGTTGGCCTGCTGGAAGAGATCGAGGCCTGGCCGCAGGGCTGGGACAGCGACGTCGGTCCCGGCGGCGCGCTGCTGTCCGGCGGCCAGCGGCAACGCCTGTGCCTGGCTCGCGGGCTGCTCTCGACGGCGCCGTTGCTGCTGCTCGACGAGCCCACCGCCAGCCTCGACGCCGCCAGCGAGGCGCAGGTGCTGCGCAGCCTGCTCGGGTTGCGCGGCCGGCGCACCCTGCTGGTAGTGACCCACCGCCCGGCGCTGGCGCGTCAGGCCGACCAGGTACTGCTGCTGGAGGAGGGGCGCCTGCGCCTCAGCGGACGTCACGCCGATCTGCTCGTCCGGGACGACTGGTATGCCGGTTTCGTCGGGCTGGCGGGCGAGGAAAGTTCCGCGACGGTCGTGGATCGATAGAGAAAGACCGGCAATCGAAAAAGCCCCGGAGACGATTTCTTCATAATGATAAGCATTATCAAATCGTATATCCCCCGAGGCTGTTCGAACGATGAAAACGGAGACGAAGGTGATCAAGGGACGCCAGGGCATCGCCCGCAATCGGCACACCCCGTTGTGCCTGGGGCTGCTGCTGGCGCTGAGTCCGCTGGCCGCGGCCGTGGCCGACGCGCGCAAGGACGGCGAGACGGAACTGCCGGACATGGTGATCAGCGGAGAAAGCACGTCTGCCACCCAGCCGCCGGGGGTGACTACCCTGGGCAAGGTGCCGCTCAAGCCGCGCGAGCTGCCGCAGTCCGCCAGCGTCATCGACCATGAGCGCCTCGAACAGCAGAATCTGTTCAGCCTCGACGAAGCCATGCAGCAGGCCACCGGGGTCACCGTGCAGCCGTTCCAGCTGCTGACCACCGCCTACTACGTGCGCGGCTTCAAGGTCGACTCCTTCGAGCTGGACGGGGTGCCGACGCTGCTTGGCAATACTGCCAGTTCGCCGCAGGACATGGCGATCTACGAGCGGGTCGAGATCCTTCGCGGCTCCAACGGACTGCTGCATGGCACCGGCAACCCGGCGGCCACCGTCAACCTGGTGCGCAAGCGGCCGCAGCGCGAATTCGCCGCCAGCACTACCCTCAGCGCCGGGCGCTGGGACCGCTACCGCGCCGAGGTCGACGTCGGCGGCCCGCTGAGCGCCAGCGGCAACGTGCGCGGCCGAGCGGTGGCCGCCTACGAGGACCGCGACTACTTCTACGACGTGGCCGACCAGGGCACCCGCCTGCTCTACGGGGTGACCGAGTTCGACCTGAGCCCCGACACCCTGCTCACCGTCGGTGCGCAATACCAGCACATCGACTCGATCACCAACATGGCCGGGGTACCGATGGCCAAGGATGGGTCCAATCTCGGGCTGTCCCGCGACACCTACCTCGATGTCGACTGGGACCGCTTCAAGTGGGACACCTACCGCGCCTTCGGCTCCCTCGAACAGCAACTGGGCGGCGGCTGGAAAGGCAAGGTCAGCGCCGAATACCAGGAAGCCGATTCGCGCCTGCGTTACGCCGGCTCCTTCGGCGCCATCGACCCGCAGACCGGCGACGGTGGCCAGCTGACGGGCGCCGCCTACAAGTTCAAGAGCATCCAGCGCAGCCTCGACGCCAACCTCAATGGGCCGGTGCGACTGTTCGGCCTGACCCACGAACTGCTCGGTGGGGTCACCTACGCCCAGGGCGAGACCCGCCAGGACACCGCACGCTTCCTCAACCTGCCGAACACCCCGGTCAATGTCTACCGCTGGGACCCGCACGGCGTGCCGCGCCCGCAGATCGGCCAGTACACTTCGCCGGGCACCACCACCACCACCCAGAAAGGCCTCTATGCCCTGGGTCGGATCAAGCTCGCCGAGCCGCTGACCCTGGTGGTCGGCGGCCGCGAAAGCTGGTGGGACCAGGACACCCCGGCCACCCGCTTCAAGCCCGGTCGCCAGTTCACGCCCTACGGCGGGCTGATCTGGGACTTCGCCAGGGACTGGTCGTGGTATGTCAGCTACGCCGAGGTCTACCAGCCGCAGGCGGATCGCCAGACCTGGAACAGCGAGCCGTTGAGCCCGGTGGAAGGCAAGACCTACGAAACCGGGATCAAGGGCGAACTGGCCGACGGCCGCCTGAACCTGTCGCTGGCGGCGTTCCGCATCGACCTGGAGAACAATCCGCAGGAAGACCCGGACCATCCGGGGCCGCCCAACAATCCGTTCTACATCAGCGGCGGCAAGGTGCGCAGCCAGGGCTTCGAGCTGGAAGGCACCGGCTACCTGACGCCCTACTGGAGTCTCTCGGCCGGCTACACCTACACCAGCACCGAGTACCTCAAGGACAGCCAGAACGACTCGGGGACGCGCTACTCCACCTTCACCCCGAGGCACCTGCTGCGCCTGTGGAGCAACTACGACCTGCCCTGGCAGGATCGGCGCTGGAGCGTCGGCGGCGGACTCCAGGCGCAGAGCGACTACAGCGTCGACTACCGCGGCGTGAGCATGCGCCAGGGCGGCTACGCACTGGTCAACATGCGCCTGGGCTACAAGATCGACGAGCACTGGACGGCGGCGGTCAACGTCAACAACCTGTTCGACCGGACCTACTACCAGAGCCTGTCCAACCCCAACTGGAACAACCGCTACGGCGAACCGCGCAGCTTCAACGTCAGCCTGCGGGGCGCGTTCTGATGCCGCGCCAGTCGGGCTTCGGCTGGGCCTGGCGGGTTCCGCTGGCGCTCGCCGGCAGCCTGGCGGCGGCGACCGCCAGCGGCTATCTGTTGACTCGCGGGCTGCCCCTGGACGACCCGCTCGAGCGTCTCTACGCCGGGCTCTTCGGCGCGCTCGGGGTGGGCTTGTTGCTGCTTGTCGGCGGGTTGCTGGCGCGTGGTCCGGGCAACTTCGCCTGGCGCCTGGGCGGTAGCCTGCTGGTACTGGGCCTGGCGTTGTGGCTGCTGGCGGGGCGCGGTTGAAGTGGCGGCGCGTCCTCTCCTGCTCTCGCTGCACGGTGGCGCCGGCGCGCTGTTCGGCGTGTTGCTGTTCGTGGTGCTGTTCAGTGGCGCCTGGAGTCTTGGCCACGACGACCTGCGCGAGTGGCTGCGGGCCCCGGCGCAGGCGGGAGGAGAAGCCCTTGCGCTGGAGCGCCTGCTCGAACGGGCGGGCGAGGAAGGCGTCGACATCCGCGATGCGACCCTGCTGCTGCCCGCTCCCGGCCATGCCGCCTTCAGCGTCTGCGATGCGCGCCTGGACTGCCGGCTGGACCTCGACCCGGCCAGCGGCCGGGTGCTGCCACCGATGCCGGCGCTGGACCTCCTGCTGAACCTGCACAAGAGCCTGTTCGTCGGCTTCCCCGGGCGGGTGCTGGTCAGCCTGTTCGGCGTATCGCTGTTGCTGCTGTGCCTGGCCGGCGTGCTGCTGCACAGCCGCCGCTGGCGCGACCTGCGGCGTTGGCGGCGGGATCGCGGGCTGCGCCTGGCGCTGTTCGACCTGCATGGCCTGATCGGCATCTGGGGACTGCCCTGGCTGCTGTTGTTCGGTTTCACCGGCGCGCTCAGCGGGCTGGGCGCGCTCGGGACCCTGCTGCTGGCGCCGGTGGCCTACCCGCAGGAACCGAACCGGGTGTTCGTCGAGTTGATGGGACCGCCGCCGCCCGCCGCCGAGGGGCGGCCATTGGCGTCCCGCATCGATCTCGACCGCCTGCTTGCCGGCGATGCCGTGCGGGCGCCCGGCTTCGTCGCCCAGCGCTTGAGCCTCAGCCATGCCGGGGATGTCGCCGGCAGCGTGGAGATCGCCGGTATCCAGCGTGGCCTGCCGAGTACCGCGAACTTCGAGCGGCACCGCTATCGGCTGGCCGACGGCGCCCTGCTCGGCGAGCGCAGCTCGGCGCAGCGCGGGTTCTGGCTGCGCGCCTTCATCGCCGTGCAGCCGTTGCATTTCGCCCAGTACCAGTGGCTCGGGCCGGGCTGGTCCGCCGCGTTGCGCGGCCTGCACCTGGCGATGGGCCTCGGCGCCTGCCTGCTCTGCGCCAGCGGCCTGTACCTGTGGCTGCAACGACGCGCCTCGGCGCCGGACGCCCGCGTACGGCTCTTGCAGCGCCTTAGCGAGGGTTTCTGTGCCGGCCTGGTGGCGGCGGCCGCGTTGCTCCTGCTGGGGCTGCAACTCGTGCCCTCGGAGCTACTCGCCGGACCCTGGCCGGGGCGGCTGTTCCTTGTCCTGTGGGCCGCCGCTGGCCTGGCGGCGTTGCTGCTGCCGGGCGACTGGCCGCTGGCGCGCGGGTTGCTCGGCGTCGCCGGGCTGGCCTGCCTGGCGGCCGCCGTCGCGCACCTGGCGCCCTGGCTCATGCGCGGCCGGCTGCCGGCCCTGGGCCCCGACCTCACCCTGATCCTCTGCGGCGCGCTGCTCATCCGGCACGCCTGGATGCAGGCGCGCGCCGCCGCGCCACCCGCCCACCCCCGTGTCACCGGAGACCACCATGCTTGAGCTGTATCGCCACCGCCGCCTGGTCATCACCCTGGCGTTGCTCTACCTGTCCCAGGGCATTCCCATCGGCCTGGCCATGGACGCCCTGCCCACCCTCCTGCGCCAGGATGGCGCGCCATTGCAGGCGCTGGCCTTCCTGCCCCTGGTGGGGCTGCCCTGGGTGGTCAAGTTCCTCTGGGCACCCTGGGTCGACAATCACTGGTCGCGCCGTCTCGGCCGGCGGCGTAGCTGGATCCTGCCGATGCAATGCATGGTCCTCGCCTGCCTGCTCGGCCTGGCGACGCTCGGCCTCGGCGTGGCCAGTGCCGGTTGGGCGGTCGGCCTGCTGGCGCTGGCTTCGCTGGCCAGCGCGACCCAGGACATCGCCACCGACGGCATGGCGGCGGAGCACTTCAGCGGCGAGCTGCTGGCCAAGGTCAACGCGGTACAGATCGCCGGGGTGATGATCGGCTTCTTCGGCGGCGGCGCCGGCAGCCTGATCCTCGCCGGGCATTTCGGCCAGCGCACGGCGTTCCTGGTCATGGCCTGCGTGCCGCTGGCAAGCCTGTGCTGCGTGCTCGCCCTGGGGCGCGGCGACCCCCACGAACTCCCCCCGGCACCGGCCGCCAAGGCCAGCCTGCTGCGCTTCCTGCGTCGGCCGCTGGCGCCTTCGCTGCTGGCGCTGGCGCTGCTGTCGGCGATGACCGCGGTATCCGGCTTCGGCCTGTCCAAGCTGTACCTCAGCGATGCCGGCTGGGCCTTGCAGGACATCGGCCGGCTGGGCATGAGCGGTGGCCTGGTCACGGTATTCCTCGGCTGCGGCGGCGGCGCCTGGCTGGTCAGGCGGATCGGCCTGTGGCGCGGTTTCGCCCTTGGCGTGGTGCTCGCCGGTTGTTCGGCGCTGCTCTGGTATCTGCAGGCCGGTCGCTGGTTGGCACTGAGCGAAGGATTGGCGTGGACCTGCGTGCTGATCGGCTCGCTGGCTACCGGCATCACCTCGGTGGCGATCCTCACCGCGGCGATGCGCTTCGCCGGCCAGGGCGGCCAGGCCGGCACCGATGTCACCGCGGTGCAGAGCACCCGAGACCTCGGCGAGATGCTGGCGTCTTCGTTCCTGGTCAGCCTCACCGCGCAGATCGGCTATGCCGGCGGTTTCCTCACCGGCAGCGCCCTGGCGGTGCTGGCCCTGCTGCTCGCCCTGCGCCTGCAGGCCGGCGAGGGGCGCGGGGAGTGGAAGGGGCGGGCGGAAGAGGCCTGAGGCGCTGCCGATAGGCGCGCAGCGCCCGGCACCCGCACGGATGCCGCCTCTCCCGCGGACGGGAGAGGGCAGGCGCGGTGGCCTGCCCGGTGTTGCTAGCGTGGCCGTTCCACCTGGTTGCGGTAGCTGCCGGTGATCGCTTCCAGCGCCGCGCTCTTCTCGGTCTTCGGTCGCGAAGCCGCGGCCCATTCCTCTTTTTCCCGTTCGCGGTTGGCCAGGATGATCTTGTTGGCGGTCGGCCGCCGCGCTTCTTCGTATTCGCGCAGGGCTGCGGCCACGTCGGCGTTGCGCGCCAGCGCGGCGGCCAGCTCGATGCCGTCGAGGATCGCCTGCGAAGCGCCGTTGGCGCCCATCGGATACATCAGGTGGGCGGCGTCGCCGAGCAGCGTGATGCGTCCCCGGCCCCAGTGCGGCAGCGGATCGCGGTCTACCATCGGGTACTGCAGGATCAACTGGTTGCGGGTCAGCAGGTCGCGGATGTCGAACCAGCCCAGGTCCCAGTCGGCGAAGAACGGCAGCACGTCTTCCAGGCGTCCGTTGCGGTTCCAGTCGGCCTCGTTGTCGAGCTGGCCGACGGCGGCGCTCGGCACCATGCACACCCAGTTCACCAGCGACTTGCCTTCGGCCGCGTGGCGCGCCGAGATCGGATAGGCGACCAGGCGCGACCAGTGCTCGTCGTTGGCGACGATCATGGTCTTGCCGTCGAGGAAGCGGTCGAACTCGGTGACGCCGCGCCACATGGTGATCCCACCGTGGGACAGCGGCCCCTGGTCGGGATGCAGGTGCGCGCGGACCGCCGAATGGATGCCGTCGGCGCCGACCAGCACATCGGCACCGAGCGCCTGGGGCTTGCCGTGTCCGTCGCGGGCGCCGATCAGCACGCGGCCGTCGCGCTCCTCGATACGCTCCACGCCGAGACCGGTGCGTACCGCCTGTTGGCCGAGGCGCTCGCGCACCGCGGCGAGCAGGATCATCTGCAGTTCGCCGCGATGGATCGAGTACTGCGGATAGGCGTTGCCGGCTTCCACCCCGCGCGGCTCGGACCATACCGTGGCGCCGCTCTGGTCGATGTAGCGCAGCTCGTGGGTGGGGATGGCGGTGGCCGCCAGCGCCGGGCCGAGGCCCAGTTCGGCAAGGGCCTCGACCGCCGCCGGCTGGATATTGATGCCGACGCCAAGGGGGCGTATCTCGCTGCTGCTTTCCAGCAGCGTGACCTTGCCGATGCCGGCCTGGTGCAGGGCCAGGGCGCAACTGAGGCCGCCGATGCCGGCGCCGGCGATGAGGATATCGATGGGTTCGCTCATGGGTGCTTCCTTTTCTCGAGTGTTCGAATCGATGGGGGTTCGGCTGGGATGGATGACCGTTTACCGCGATGAAACGTCGGCGCAGCGGCGGATAACGCCGGTGGCGTTATTCGCCCTACGGCCCGACTCCGGGGCCGTGGGACGCATATCCGCCGTGAAACGCCGGCGCAGCGGTGTCGTCACGGTTGCAGGTAGCGGTGCTTCCAGCCTCCTTCGTCGCGGTCGTAGCGCAGGCGCTCGTGCAGCCGCTCGGTGCCGTTGCCCCAGAACTCCACCGACTCCAGGCACAGTTCGAACAGGCAGTAGCCCGGCGGGCGCGGCAGCGGGCCGTCGGTTTCCGCCAGGCGCCTGGCTTCGGCGCGCAGGGCGTGGATGTCGGCGAGGGTTTCGCTCTGCCGCGAGGCGATCGACATCGGGTGGGTCTGGTACGGGCGGCTCAGCCACTGGGCGTCGGCGCGCTCGTCGGGCAGGCGTTCGGCGCGGCCGTTGAGGATGATCTGCTGGCTGCTCTCGCGCCAGTACAGCACCCCCGAGGCCCAGGGGTTCTGCGCCAGTTCGCGGCCCTTCTGGCTATCGGCGTGGGTGGCGAACACCACCCCGCGCTCGCCCAGCTCGGCGATCACCACGATCCGCGTCGACGGCCGGCCCTGCCCGTCGACCGTGGCCAGGGCCAGTGCCCGCGGCTCGCGCACGCCATAGCGGCGGGCGCGTTCCAGCCAGTTGCGCAGCACCTCCATGGGGTTCGCCGGCGGCGCCTCGAACTCCGGGAAAGGGGCTTCGATGGTCCCGGTGAGGGACTCGGAAATGTTCGCGTTGACGCCCATCACGGCGTTCCTCCGTTCTGCCCGTTCACAGGTAGGCCCGGCCTTCGGCGAAGGCCGCGCCGTTGCCCGACACTTCCACCGCCGAGACCCGCTCGCCGGCGCCCTCGGCGCGGGCGTACATGCGCGACGGCCGGCCGATCTCGACGCCCTGGAGGATCTCGATCTGCTGCCCGTAGGGGATCTGCCGGTGGCGCGCCAGGTGGATCGCCAGCGGCCCGGCGGCGGAACCGGTGGCGGCGTCCTCGACCACGCCGTAGGCCGGCGAGAACATGCGGCTGCGCCAGTGCCGCCCGGCGCCGGCGAAGCAGTTCACCGCCAGGTCCGGGAAGTCGCACAGCGCGCGGTGGTCGGGGTGCAGCGCGGACAGCGCGGCGACGCTCTCCAGGCCGACGAAGACGTGGCGCGGGCCGTTGCGGTAGACCTCGATGGGAAAGGTCGAGCCCTTCAGGCCGAGGGCGGCGAGCAGCTCGGCCGGGCGGCTGAAGTGCTCCCAGGTGGGGATCGGCTGCTGCATGCTGCAGGCCACCACCTTGCCGTCCTGGCGCTCCAGGGCGAAGGGCACGGTGCCCATCCTGGTCTCCAGGAACAGCCTGTCCTTGTCGGTCTCGGCGCCCAGGGCGATGGCGGTGCCCAGCAGCGGGTGGCCGGCGAACGGCAGTTCGTTGACCGGGGTGAAGATGCGGATGCGCGCGTCGCCGTCCTGTTGCGGGCGGAGCACGAAGGTGCTCTCCGACAGGTTCATCTCCCGCGCCATGCGCTGCATGCGCTCGCCGCTGAGGTCGTCGCAGTCGAAGAACACCGCCACCGGGTTGCCTTGCAGCGGTTCGCTGGCGAAGGCGTCTATCACGACATATCTGTGCATGGGCTCTCCTGGCTCAGGGCCGCCGCTCGACCAGCGCGTGGCGCAGCAGGTCGGCGATGATGCGCGGACCCTCGCGGGTCAGCACCGATTCGGGGTGGAATTGCATGGAGGCGAAGCGCGGCCCGCGCAGGGCATGGACCTCGCCGGTCTCGCGGTCGCGGCTGATCTCGATCGGGCCGACCTCGGGAATCTCGATGCGGTCCTGCAGGGCGCGCGCGGCGAAGGTGTTGTAGAAGCCGACGCGCTCGGCGGCGCCGAACAGGTCGATCTGTTTCTGCACGCCCTGGTTGGGCTCCTGCCGGCGTTGCAGGTCCAGGCCCAGGCACAGGCTCAGCACCTGGTGGCTCAGGCACACGGCGAGGAACGGCCGGCGCTCGCTGAGCAGCGAACGGATGGCCAGGTGCAGGTGGCCGATCTTCGGCTGGCCGATCTCGGTGGGGTTGCCCGGGCCGGGGCCCATGATCACCAGGTCGTAGCCGTCGAACGAGTACGGCTCCTGGAAGCCGCGCACGGTCACCGTCAGGCCCAGCGACTTGAGCTGCTTGGCGATCATCGAGGTGAAGGTGTCCTCGGCATCGACGATCAGCACCTCGCGTCCGGACAGGTCGGCCTGCAACTGCTGGCGCTCGCTGGCGCCGCGCAGCCAGAAGTCGGCGATCGGCGCGTTGCGGCTGGCCAGCGCCGCCACCACGTGCGGGTGCGAGCCCAGGCGCTGCGGCGCCTGGCTCTTCAGCGCGGCGATCAGCCCGGAAGCCTTGGCCCGGCTTTCCGCCGCCTCGCCCAGGGGATCGGAGTGACGCACGATGGTCGAGCCGACGCCGATGCGCAGGCGGCCGTCGCCCTCGATCTCGGCGGTGCGGATCAGGATCGCCGAGTCCAGCGTGCGCCCGCCCTGGCCATCGCCGCCGATCAGCGCCGCCACCCCGCTGTAGTAGCCGCGACCCTGCGGCTCGTAGCGGCGGATCACCCGGCAGGCGCTTTCCAGCGGGCTGCCGGTGACGGTCGGGGCGAACAGCGTCTCGCGCAGCACCTCGCGCACGTCGCGGCTGGTCTGGCCCTCGATGAAGTACTCGGTGTGCGCCAGGTGCGCCATCTCCTTGAGGTAGGGACCGAGCACCCGGCCGCCGTCCTCGCAGATCCGCGCCATCATCTTCAGCTCCTCGTCCACCACCATGTACAGCTCGTCGGCTTCCTTGCGGTTGTCGAGGAATTCCATGACCTCGGCCAGGTTCGGCCCGGCCGGCGGGTAGCGGTAGGTGCCGCTGATCGGGTTCATCACCGCCAGGCCGTCGCGCACGCTGATGTGTCGCTCGGGCGAGGCGCCGACCAGGGTGCGTTCGCCGGTGTGGACGATGAAGGTCCAGTAGGCGCCCTTCTCGCGCAGCAGCAACTGGCGGAAGAAGCTCAGCGCGCTGGCCGTGGCGTAGCCGTCGATGCGCGCCTGGAAGCGCCGCTTGATCACGAAGTTGGCGCCTTCGCCGCGACCGATCTCGTCGGCGATGACCCGCCCGACCACTTCGGCGTAGGCCTCGTCGTCGAGGTCGAAACCTTCCTCGCTCAGTTCCAGCGCCTGGTTCGGCAGCAGCGCCAGGGCCTGTTCCAGCGGCAGCAGCTCCTGCTCCAGGACCTTCAGCGCCAGCAGCGGCGTGCCGTCGTCGAGCGCCTCGAAGCCGCGCTCGGCGATCTGCCGGTAGGGAATCAGCGCCAGCAGGTCATGGCGCGGCAGGCCCGGGCCGGGCTCGTCCAGCGGCAGGTCGGCCAGGCCGTGCAGTTCGAGCGCCTCGCCGCGGATCACGTCGAGCAGGCCCGGGCCATTGCTTTCCGGGCGGTAGAGCAAGGCGAACGGCGCCGGCCGTTCGAGCAGGCGCTGCAACAGCGATGTGGGCAGGGCGTTCATTCCAGCACCTCGTCGGTGGTGACCACCATCGCGCAGCGGCTGGCGGCGTATTCCAGGGCCATGCGGTGGTGCGCCTCGCTGAAGTCGGCGATGGCGTCGGCCACCAGGAACGGCTGGATGTCGTTGGAGTAGGCGTCGACTGTGGAGATCAGCACCCCGACGTGGGCGTATACGCCGCACAGCACCAACTGGTCGCGGCCGGCGGCGCGCATCCGCTGGAGCAGGTCGGAGTGGAAGAAGGCGCTGTAGCGCCACTTGGTCAGCAGCCAGTCGTCCGGCCCCGGCGCCAGCTCCTCGACCACCTCGCGGTCGGCCGGACTGGCGCGCATGCCCGGCCCCCAGAAGTCCTTGAGCAGACCGCGCTGCTCCTCGGTCATGCTGCCCGGCTGGGCGGTGTAGGCGATCTGCACGCCCTGCTCGACGCACCAGCGGCGCAGCCGCGCGGCGTTGGCCACCAGCCCGGCGCGCAGGCTCTCGGGCAGCGGGCGTAGGAAGTAGCGCTGCATGTCGTGCACCAGCAGCACCGCGCGCCGCGGCTCCAGGCTCCAGCGCGCCAGGTTGGCCGGCAACTGCTGGGCGGTCGGCAAGGGATAGGCGGTGATTTCGGGAATGCCGCTCATGCCACGGTCTCCAGGGGGAAGGTTGCGCTCGGGATCGCTTCTGCGCCGGACCAGGCCATCACCGCGCTGAGCGCCTGCCAGGGGTTCAGCCGCGGATCGCAGAGGCTGGTGTAGTGCCGGCTGACCTGGTGCAGGCCGCTGGAATCGGCGACGCACTCGGTAACGTCGTCCGGGGTGGTCTCCAGGTGCAGCCCGGCGGCCACGCCGCCGGAGCCGGACACCGCCAGGCGGAACGCCGCCACCTCCTCGGCGATGCTGCGCACCAGGCGGGTCTTGTTGCCGCAGGGCGCGACGATGGTGTTGCCGTGCATCGGGTCGCTCAGCCAGATCACCGGGTGCCCGGCCGCGCGCACCGCCTCCACCAGCGGCGGCAGGCGCTCGCCGACCTTCTGCGCGCCCATCCGCGCGATCAGCGTCAGGCGTCCCGGCTCGCGGCGCGGGTCGAGGCGCTCGCAGAGCGCCAGCAACTGGTCGCGGCCGATCTCCGGACCGACCTTGCAGGCCACCGGGTTGAGCACCTCGGCCAGCAGCGCCACATGGGCGCCGTCGACCTGGCGGGTGCGCTCGCCGATCCACGGCCAGTGGGTCGAACCGAGATAGACCCGGCGCTGCTCGTCCTCGCGCAGCATCGACAGCTCGTAGTCGAGCAGCAGCATCTCGTGGCTGGTCCAGACCGGCGAGGCATTCGCCTCCTGCCCGGACGCGGCGTCCCAGCCCAGGTGGCGCATGATGTTGCGCGCCGCCGCGTAGCCCTTGAGGATCCGCTGCGGATCGGCCCGGCGCTGCTCGGCATGGGCCTCGCGGCCGTTGACCATGTCGCCGCGATAGACCGGCAGGGTCTGCTCGCCGACCTGCTCGTGCGGCTTGGAACGCGGCTTGGCGTACTGCCCGGCGATGCGCCCGACGCGGATCACCGGCCGCCGGCCGGCCAGGCGCAGGGCGCCGGCCAGCAGTTCCAGCACGGCGGCCTTGCGCGCCACGTTCTCGGCATGGTGGTCGTCCATGTCCTCGGCGCAGTCGCCGCACTGCACCACCAGCGCCTCGCCGCGGGCGACCCGCGCCAGGGTCGCGCGCAGGGCCAGGATGTCGCCGGCGCGGATCAGCGCCGGACTGCCGCGCAGGTACGCCTGCACGTCGCGCAGGCGCGACGGATCGCCCCATTCGGGTTGCTGCAGCGCTTCGCAGCGC
>NZ_JBQENS010000045.1:0-51785 GCF_052044465.1 Pseudomonas sp. 22490
AGCTCACGCATCAACCGACGCACTCGGAAACGGCCGATGGTCACGCCCTCTTCGCGCAGCATGCCCAGAATGCTGCGGCTGCCGGCCGAGCCCCGACTCTGGCTGAACAACTGGTTGACTTGGCTGCGTAGCGCCACGCGGCGAGCATCGACACGCCGCCGTCGAAGACGGTGGACGTAGTAGCAAGACCGCGCCACATCGAAAGCTGAACAGACCACTTCCACCGACTCCTGCTCACTCAACTGGTCTATCAGCGCGTACGATCGAGTTCGTCCGACATCAAGAGAGCGGTAGCCTTTTTTAATATCGCTTTCTCCCGCTCCAACCGGTTGATCCGGGCTTCCAGCTCCTGGATCTTTTGCTGCTCAGGCGTCAACGCCTTGCTCTTCGGGGTCACACCCTGGCGCTCCGCCTCGAGCTGCTTCACCCAACGGCGCAAGGCCGAATCCACCACCCCCAGCGAACGGCAGGCGTCGATATGGCTGTAGCCTTGGTCCAACACCAGGGCCGCGGCCTCTCGTTTGAACTCGGCGGAAAACGTACGTCGTTGCTTGCTCATCAGACACCTCTCTCACGGCGAGGATTTTCGCCTAAATCGGTGTCCGGGATCAGTAGACCACTACACCTCCAGCCAGTCGCCGCTCAAGCGCAGGTAGGGAATTTGCCGTGGTTTGCCACGACGTTCCCAATCGCTATGACGGCTTTCATAGAGCTGGTAGCCGATCGTTAGAAGTCGAGAGTTCGAAAGAGGGGATTTCTGGGTAGCCATGATTTTTTCCTGTGTAGGTAAAAAACCGCTTGGCTTTCGGGAGCGGCTAACCGCCTAGAGAAGGTGTGTTCAGCACCTGGCCGGCAGGGTAGCGAGGGGGCATCCAGGGGTCAAGCGATGGACTGCCCGGATCGAATGCCTTGCCGCGGCGCCAGCCGGCCCCTTCACAACCCCCTCTGCCGCACCACCCCCATCTCCCGCTGCTCCTCCTCGCCAATCTCCTTCAACGCCACTTCCCCCACTCCCAGCGCGCGTTCCACGCTGAGTTCGCCGCCCTGGGCGGCGAGCAGGGCCTGGAGGCGTTGGAATTCGCCGCACCAGAGGGTTTCGATGTCGCGGTCGCGCTGGCTGTCGCGGTTGGCGTTGAGGGCGACGGCGCGCAGTTGCAGGCGGCCGTTGTCGGCCTTGCCGCCGACTTCCAGGCCGTAGCCGGGGGTGGCGGGTTTGCGCAGGACGACCCTGCCGGTCTGCGCCCAGGCGGTGGCCATGCCTTCGCGGACTTCGTAGCCGAGGCTGGCGAGGCCCTGGAGCACGGCCTGGCGGCGGGCGAGGGCGGCCTGTTGCTGGAGGTGGGCGGTGAGGATGGCGTTGCATCGCTCGGTGAGTTCGGCGAGTTGCTGCGGATCGCTGTCGGGCTGGCAGGCGGCGGCGCGCTGGAGCAGTTCGGCGTGTTCGGCGGCGCCCAGGGCGGCGACTTCGCTGGCGAGGTCTTGCAGGTGTTCCAGGCGCTGGCGTTGCTGCTGGTGTTCGCGGGCGGCCTGGGCGAGGTCGAGGACCAGGCTGTCGAGCAGCAGGTTGCGGCGCTCCGGGCGCTGTTCGGCTTCGGCGCGTGCCAGTCGCTCGAGGAACGCTTGGGCGCTGGCCTCGCCTTGCAGCAGTTGCAGTTCGGCGATGTGCCGGTCGATGCGCGCCAGGCGCTGTTCGTGCGGGGCGTCCTGTTGCTGGCGGGCGCGCCACTGTTCCAGGGACATGGGCGTTTCGTCGGTCTTCAGGCGCTGGGCGAGTTCGCGCTGGGCTTCGCTGAGGCGTTCTTCGGCGGGGGCGCTGGCGAGGGCGGCGAAGCCTTGGGCGAGCAGGGCTTCCGCGTCGTCGCGGAGGACGCCGTCGGCCAGCGTATGCAGGGTTTGCCGGAGTGCCGCGCTGGCGGCATCGGGCCTGGCGTCGAGGGCCTGGAGCAGGGCGCTGGCGTTTTCCTGGAGGCGGCGGTGTTGCTGGCGCGTTTCCGCGGCCTGGCGAATGGCGCGCTCTTCGCGTTCGGCGAGGTCGCGCTTGAGGAATTCGCTTTCGATCTTCACCTGTAGTTGCACGTCCAGCCAGCGTTCCTGTTCGAGCAGGGCGTGCAGGCTGGCGCGGCGGGCGTGGGCGGCGGCGCGCTCGGCGTCACTGAGCTGGGCGAGCCGGCTGGCCTGGTTTTCCCAGCGCGCGAGGGCCTTGTCCAGGCGTTGCAGGTCGCGCTCGCAGGTGGCGATGGCTTCTTCCCGGGTGACGATTCGTACGACTTTCGGTCCGCTCATTGGGAGGCCTCCGCTGCTGCCGTGGGATGGGTTTCCGCGCTGGGCGCCAGGGCCTTCTCGATGGCGGCGCGCAGCCGTGCGCGTTCGTTGTCGCCGTCGTGGTACCAGCCCTGGGAGGAAACCCGGTGGAGGTACGGGATCGCCCGCCGCAGCACCGAGGGGCGCCAGATTTCTCGGGCGCGGGCGCGTTCCAGCAGCGGGTGGCAGGGGGCGTCGCATTCGATGCCGATGGCGTAGAGGCCGGTGGCCGGGTTCTCGATGGCGAAGTCGAGGCCGAAGGCGTCGCCTTCGCTGGCGGGCGCGGCGGACCAGCCCAGCGAGCGGATATACTCGCCGACGATCTCGCTGAAGCCATCGTGCCGCTGGTAGTGCTGGCGGCGCTGGTCGCTGCGGTCGGTGTGCAGGCGCTCGAGCAGCTGGCCGGTGCCGGCGAATTCGCCGGCGGACAGTGCGCGGGCGTATTCCAGGTAGCCTTGCAGGTAGTCGCGCGGGCTGCTCGGCGAGCGCTGGGTGCCGAGCATGTCGGAGATGTCGCCGATCGGCATCGAGGTGATCATCACCACCTTGCGCCGCGCGCGGGTCACCGCCACGTTGAGGCGGCGCTCGCCGCCGGTCTGCCCGAGCACGCCGAAGTTGCGCCGGAAGCTGCCCTGGCCGTTGCGGCCGAAGGTGGAGGAGAAGACGATCACGTCGCGCTCGTCGCCCTGCACGTTCTCCACGTTCTTCACGAACACGCCCATGTCCTCGCCGTCTTCGCTGCGCTCGCGCTCCTCGCTGTAGGCGGCGCGGAACGTCTCGTCCTGCTCGGCGCGCAGTTCCAGGCGCTCCTCGATGAGGTCGGCCTGCTTGCGGTTGAAGGTGACCACGCCCACCGACGGCCGCGCCGCGTAGGGTTGGCGCCAGAGTTCGGCGAGGTAGTCGACGACTCGCTCGGCCTCGCGCTCGTTGCTCTGGTTCTGGTACAGGCCGTTCACCTGGATCAGTTCCAGCGGCTTGATGCGCAGGATGTTGGCCTGCGGATGGCGTACCGGCACGCTCAGGCGGTTGCCGTAGAACGAGGCGTTGGAGAAGCCGATCAGCTCGCGGTAGGCCGAGCGGTAGTGGATCTGCAGGGTGGTGCTGGGCAGGGCGTTGCGCGCCAGTTGCAGGAGGTCCGGGCAGTCCTTGATCTCGCGGCGGTTCCAGGTGTCCTCGTAGGCTTCGCGCTGCTCCTCGTCGGCGTCCTCGTCGGGCGCTTCGCCGTCGAACAGTTCGGCCTCGTCGCTTTCCACGCGGCTGGAGAAGAACGCGGTCGGCGGCATCTGCTTCTCGTCGCCGCTGACCACCGTGACCCGCCCGCGATAGAGGGTCGGCAGGGCGAACTCCACCGGCATCTGCGAGGCTTCGTCGTAGATCACCATGTCGAACAGCCCGGCCTTGAGCGGCAGCACGCGGCTGGCCAGGTCGGGGTTCATCAGCCAGACCGGGCGCAGGCTCATCAGGCCGAGTTCGGCGCCCAGCTCGATGAACTCGCGCAGGCGCCGCGAGCGCTTGCCGGTCAGGCGGGTGACGTCTTCCCATTGCTTGCGGCTGCCCAGGCGCGCGGCGTCGATGCCCTTGCCGAGCAGTTCGCGGTTCAGCGCGCGCATCTGCACATCGGCTTCGGCGAGGCTGGCGACCCTGGCCCTGGCTTCGTCCTGGCTGAACAGCAGTTCCGGATTGTCTTGTTCCAGGCGCTGCTTCCAGCCCAGCCGCGCTTCGCGGTTGAGCATGCGGCGCACCGTGGCTTCGAGTTCTTCGGCGGGAATCGCGTCGAGTCGTTCCTGGCGCTGGCGCAGCAGGGCCAGGAATTCCAGGTCGGTGGCTTCGAGCTGGCCGGCGCGGCCACGGAAGCGCTGGTAGGCGACTAGTTGCGGTAGCGCCTCGCGCAGGCGGCCGAGGGCCGGCAGGTTGCTCTGGTTGCCGGCGATGGCGCGGTGCAGCTGTTCCAGCAGTTCGTCGCCGAGCCAGTCGGCGAGCACCTTCAGTTTGTCCAGGCTGAGCTGGCGTGCGGCCTGGCGGATCAGCGCGGCGTCGAGGTCGCCGAGCAGCGCTTCGAAGCGCTGTTTCTCGCCGGTGAGGATCACCGCGTCGAGCTGCTCGGCGCGCGGCGCTTGGGCCAGGCCACGAGCCAGGACCTGGATCTCGCGCAGCTGCTGGCTGGCGTGGCCGGCCAGGCCGGTCAGTTCCGGACCGGCATCGGTGGCGACTGTCGCCAGCCCCAGGCTCTGTTGCAGCGCCGCCAGTTGCCGGCGCAGCGGCCGCCACTGGCGCTCCAGGTCGCAGGCGCCGAGGAGGGCGGCCAGGCGGCTGTCGTCGTCGGCCTCGCCGTGCTCGCGCAGGAAGCGCCGCAGGCGGCCGCGCCGCAGCAGGCGCAGCGGGTTGAGCCGAGCCAGCCAGGTGCGTGCCTCGAGCACCTGGCGGGCGTGGGCCTGGAAGCGTTCGAGGTTGTTCTCTTCGAGCATGGCGAGGGCCGGCGACAGCAGCGGCGCATGCCGTTCGAGGTCGAGCTGGCGCAGTTGCCGTTCGATCTGCTCGGCCTCCGCCACCAGGCCGTCGCCACGGCTCGGCTGCCCTGGCGTGGCGTCGCGGAACAGCGGCAGCCAGTGGGCCAGGCGCTGGCGCTGCTCCTCGCGCAAATTCAGCAGGGTACCGACCTGGCTTGCCAGCCAGGCGCGGTAGGGCGTCGGGTCGTCGACCTCGAAGCTCGCCGGGTGTTCGTCGAGGGCTTTCTGCCGGGCGTTCTCCGCTTCGCCGAAGGCGCGCAGGCTGTCGGCGAAGGCTTGCAGGGTGGCCTGGTCGGTGGCGAAGGCGCGCAGTTGCGCCAGCGGGCTGCCCTCATAGTGGGCCGGTAGCCAGAGGCGGACCAGCGGCGCGCAGTTTTCCTCCAGGCGCGCCAGGCTGCCGATGTCCAGCGCCGCCAGGCGCTGGCGCAGGGCCGGGAAGTCCAGCGGCGGCGAGCCTTTCTCCAGCTCGATCAGTTCGCCGAGCAGGCGCCGGTAGCTCAGCCCGGTGGCCTCGTCCACGCGGTGCAGGCTCTGGTGGTAGCGGTCCAGTTCGCCTTCCAGCGCCTCGATACGCGCCGCCAGGCGCTCGCGCTGGCGCTCCCAGCCCTGGGCGCCGCCGGCTTCGGCGAACAGCGCTTCGAGCTGCTCGCGGATGTTGCGGATCACCGGTTCGCGGTCGCGGTTGACGTCGTTGAGCATGACGATGCGCTGGCCCAGGCCCTCGGCCACCAGGCGCTTGTGCACCACTTCCAGGGCGGCGTGCTTCTGGCAGACGATCAGCAGGCTGCGCTGGCGGCCGATGGCGTCGGCGACCATGTTGACGATGGTCTGGCTCTTGCCGGTGCCGGGCGGGCCCTCCACCAGCAGCCCCGGGCTCTGCCGGGCCTGCAGCACGGCGGCCTCCTGGGACGGGTCGCTGGCCACGGTGAAGTAGCGCTGCAACTCCGGCGGGCTCTCGCGGGCTTCCGGCTCGCCGTTCTCGCGCAGGCGCAGCGCGGTCTCCAGTCCGGTGCCGGAGGGCGGCAGGCTCTTCAGCTGGCGCAGGTCCTCGCCGATCGCCTGGCCCATGAAGGTGACGTGGAACAGCACCGCGGCGCAGGCCAGTTGGTCCTGGTAGGGCGTGACCTCGGTGGAACTCGGTGGCAATCCTTCCAGCACCCTAGCACGCGGCGTGGCGAGCAGGCCGAAGGCATCCATCACATCGGCGGCGCGCAGCGCGGAGCGGCCGAGCAATTCGTCGGCGACCTTGCGCCAGCGCTTGCACGGCTCGGGGCCGAGCAGGCTTTCCAGGGCCGGGTTGAGGCGCACTTCCTCGCGCTCGCCGTCGAAGGCAAGCGCCACCTGGCCGCGGCTGCCGACTTCCAGTTGCAGCTTCAGCGGCCACAGCAGCAGCGGCACGATGCGCGTGCGGGTGGTGCCGCGCGGGTCGCGGTTGAGCAGGAAGGGGAAGCCCAGGTAGAGGCCGTCGATGCCGGTGTCACGCTTGTACAGCGAGCTTTGCCGGGACAGCGCGTTGAGCCGCACTTCCAGTTGCGGGTTGGCGAGGAAGCTGTCCGGGTCGAGGCTCACCGCGCGGGCGTTGCGTTGCAGCAGGTGGTCGAGCAGGGCGGCGGCGGGGCGTCGCGCGCTATCCAGTTCGTTGAGGTCGATGCGTGGAGTGCTCTTGCCGATGCTCATGCGCACCAGCGGTCCGCGCATCACCGCGGCGACCACTTTCTTCTCGAAGAAATCGAGGATCTGCGACACGTACTGCTGCTTCTGCGGTTCCAGCCACTGTTCCGGCGGGATCGCCAGCAGCACCAGGACCCTCGCCAACGGCATGCGCCGCTCCAGGCGGAACTGCTCGGCCCATTCGTCGACCCTGGGCACGCCGCTGCGGGCGAAGCCGCTGATGCGTTCGTCGACGCGGCGGTACAGCTCCTGCCGCGAGTGCTGCAACAGGCCGCGCGCGGTCTCCGCGTCGAACAGGTGCACATCGGCGTCGCGGGCCAGGCCGGCGGCTTCCTCGACGATCGCCTCGGCGGCACGGAACTGGCCGATGTTGGCGCTGAGCAGGACGATCAGGTCTTCCTCGGCGATCACCCGGCGCTCGGCCAGGGCCAGCAGGCCGGGGTGCTCGGTGTCCGGCAGGAGGCGCTGGCGCTCCTGCCACTGCGCGGCGAGGCGCGCCCGCGAGGTCGACAGCAGGTAGATGCGCAACTGTTCTTCGGCGAGTTCGATGTGCTGGTGCAGGGCGCGCTGGCGGACGTTCTCGGCGCGGGTCTTGAGCCGCGACAGCCAGCTTTCGGTGTGCAACTGTTCGAGCAGGTCGGGCACCGAGCCGCTGATCAGCCGGTAGCCCTCCAGCGGATGCTCCAGCAGCCAGCCGGGGGTGACGATCTCGCCGCGCTGGATCAGCGGGATTTCCGGGTTCAGCAGCTTGAGCGCCAGCATCAGCCGGAAGTCGTCCTCCAGCCCCTCGTGCTGGGCCACCTGGCGCAGGCCGGCGAGCAGCCTGGGCGACAGGCCGATGTGCTCGGCCCAGGTGACGATCGCCCCGCGCAGCAGGTGGTCGAGGGCCTCCGCCCAGTGCTCGGCCTGGGCCGCGGCCAGGGCGAAGACCGTCGGCTTGCGGAAGCGCCGTGCGCCGAGGGCGATGCTGGCGCCTTCGGCGTCGTCCTTTTCGCTGTCCGCCGAGGCCGGCGCGTCCACCGCCTCGCCGTTCAGCCAGGCCTGTACCTGCGGCCACTGCCAGCGCTGGTGGCGGTCGCGTGCAAGCAGGCCGCGCAGCAGCAGGTGCAACTGCGGGTCGAGGTCGTCGGGCAGCGCCACGCCGTTGGCCAGCACGTGGATCAGGAAGGCGTTGGCGTTGACTCCTTCGAAGCAGGAGCCGCGGGTCAACTGCTCCAGCAGGATCATGCCCAGGCTCCACCAGTCGGAAGCCGCCGCCACGCCGCCGGCGATCGCCTCGGGGGCCATGTAGCGGCTGGTCTCCAGCGGCGAGACGATATCCAGGTCGAACTCCGACAGGCGCGCCGAGCCGAAGCCGCTGATCACCAGGTCCAGTGGCTCGTGGCTGCGCACCAGCAGGCTGGCCGGGCGCAGGTCGCGGTGGCGCAGGCCGGCTTCGTTGAACACGTGCAGGGCGTGGCCCAGCTCGCGGACCACGTGGCGCACCGCCTCGCGGTCCTCCAGCACGGTGCCGAGGTCGGCGAGGCTGCCGCCGGTGAGCTCCTCGACCACTTCGTAGGCGCGCTCGTCCCAGCGGCCGGTGGCGAGGATTTCCGGTACGTGTTCGCGCGGCAGGCGGCGGATCACGTCGTAGATCGCCGGGTCCGGCTCGGCGCCCGGGCGATACAGGGTGAGCACCGCCTGGCGGGCGCCTTCCGCGTGTTCGGCCAGGTAGCGCTCGCGCACGCCGTCGCTGCTGGCGATCTGCCGCAGCAGACGCCAGCCGTCGATCAGGGTTTCCGTGACGGCGGGCTGCGGCGTGGCCTCGGCCTGCATCGGCAGCGGGCCTTCGGCCGGCGCGGCGCCGCACTCCAGGCACATCAGGTCGCCGGGTTGCAGCGGGTGGCCGTTGGCGCAGAGCGGGGCGGACGCCGCTGGCGGCTCGCTGGCGGGCGGCGCGATGGCTTCCTGGGTCAGCACCGGCTGTGGTCGCCAGCCGGCGGGATGGATGGCTTCGGCGGAAAGGTCCCAGCCGCAGGGCTGGCCCTGGATCGAGCCTTCGCAGAAGATTTCCGAAAGCGAGCGTTCGCTCTGGCAGTTGGGGCAGAAACGTATCATCGGTATCGATCCATTCAGCGCGGCCGATGGGCGCTGACGCTAAGTTGGTGGCCCTGTTCGCGCAGCAGGTCCTGTAGCCGCAGCAGGTCGTCGCGGCGCGGGATGCCGGCCATCCACACGCTGCCGTCATGGTCGAACATCAGGTCGAGGGCCTTGTCGTCTTCGCGCAGTGGCCGCTGGTAGCCGCCGAGGCGCGCGCGGCCGAGTTCGGTGAGCAGGCTCAGGCGCTGGTTGTCGCTGCCGCGCAGGGCCAGGCTCTGTTCGGCGTGCTGTTGGTAGGGGTCGCTGATCAGCGCGTCGATCAGCCCGGCGGCCTGTTCCAGTTGCGCGTGCAGATGCTCCAGCGGGTAGCCGCTGTAGACCAGGATGTCGGCGCGGCTGCGCTGGCGCAGTTCGCCGAGCAGGGCGAGGAGGGCAGCGAACTGCTCGAAGGGTTCGCCGCCGGAGACGGTGATGCCCTCGGCCTGCTCCAGCCATGGCTGGATGTCGGCGAGCAGGCGTGCCAGGGCGATGCGCCGCCGTCCCGGCCCCCAGGTATCGGCGGAGATGCAGCCGGGGCAGCGGATGCTACAGCCCTGGAACCAGATGCCCAGGCGCCGTCCCGGGCCCAGGGTGGTCACCGGGAAGTGCACCCGCGACAGGCTCAGTTCCATCTCAGCGGCGTTCCAGGGTCAGGCCGTCGGCGTCCAGGGCGCTGATCAGGAAGCGCTCGCCCGGCTGCGCGTCCTGGTCGAACAGCGCCCGCGACAACGGGTTGAGCAGGCGCGCTTCGAGCTGGTTGCGGATGCCGCGGCCGCCGTTGGACAGGTCGCCCAGGCAGAGGTCGTGCAGCGCCTGGCGCGGCGCCTCGGCCAGTTCGATGACGAGGCGCTGCTCGCGGAGGTCGGCGAAGGTGCCGTCGACCATCTGGGTGAAGATCTGCTCGGCGACGTCGGCGCGGATGAAGTCGAAGACGATGATGTTCTCGCCGATCCGGTTGAGGATTTCCGGGCGGTTGAGAACCAGCTTGAAGTAGCGCTCGATCTCGCCGTGGACCTTGCCCTGCACCGCCTCGAAGGGCTCGCCGGGGAGCACGTTGGCGACCCGTTCGCCGTTTTCCCCCTGGCGGTAGATGCCCAGGTTCGAGGTGAACACGATCAGCGCCTCGGAGAAGTACACGCGATCGCCGCGCCCGGAGGTGAGCACGCCGTCGTCGAGGATCTGCAGGAACTTGTCGAGGATCCGGGGGTGGGCTTTCTCGATCTCGTCGAAGAGCACCACGCTGAAGGGTTTTTCGCGGATCGCGTTGGTCAGTTCGCCGCCGACGTCGTAGCCGACGTAGCCGGGCGGCGCGCCGATCAGGCGCTGGTCGGCATGCTCGGCGCTGAACTCGGACATGTCGAAGCGGATGTAGGCGCTCTCGTCGCCGAACAGCAGGCTGGTGACGGTCTTCGCCAGCTCGGTCTTGCCGACCCCGGTGGGCCCGGCGAGGAAGGCCACGCCGCGCGGGCGGTTGCCCTTGCGGCTGGCGCCGACCCCGGTCATCGCGCGCTTGACGATGTCCAGCATGTGGGTCACCGCGTGCTGCTGGCCCTTGACCCGGCGGCGGACGATCTCGTCGGCCTGGCGGATGCGCTGGCGGTCGATCTTCAGCCAGGGGTCTTCGGTGACGCCGACCTTGTAGCGGCGCACGGCGTCGGCGATGCGTCCCATGGCCAGGCCTTCCACGCGCGCCAACTGGACGATGGCGTTGAGATCGAGGAGCAGCAGGCCTTCGGTGTTCTCGACGAAGGTTGCGGCGGCCTGTTGCAGGGCCTCCTCGGCGACGCCCGCGCCGCCGAGCCCGCGGAGCAGCGCCGGGGCCAGGGCCCGGCGCGCCGGCTGGTCGGGCTTCGACACCGGGATATGGCGCAGGCGCGGGTTGTCCACCAGCAGCCAGTCGGGCAGGTCGCCTTCCTTTTCCACCACCCACAGCACGCTGTTGAAGAACGGTTTGCGCTGTTCCCCGGCGGGACGGCTGCGGGCCTGGTGGGAGAGCACCAGGGCCTGGGTGAACAACTGGTGCTCGGCGGCGCTCAGGGCGTCGTTGCGCACCGCCAGGCGCGAGGCGAAGTCGACGATCAGGGCGATCGGCTCGCCGCTACGGTTGACCAGGCGTTGCAGGGTCGCGCCGAGTAGGTCGATGCCGGCCGGCGCGGCGCCGTCCACCGGGGTCAGGCCGAGGTCGAGAAGCACCTGCGGAGTGGCCCCCGCCTCGCTGCCCGGCCGGCCGAGCACGCGGAACCCGGCCAGCGGATCCCAGGCCAGCACCTGGGCGTAGCCGGCGTCCAGCAGGGCGTCGCAGAGGGTCTGGTTGAAGCTCTGCGCGGTGACCGTACCCGGCACCACTTCGCAGGCTTGCAGGTCGCGGATGTTCCCGGAGAGGACGAATTGACTCTTGAGGGGCAGGAAGCGCAGGAGGTCGCGCAACCAGCGTGGCTTTTCGAACAGTGCAGTCCCTGGCATCGATAGTCGCTCACAGCGTGTGTCGTGGCCACAGCATATTGCCCCGAGGGCCATGTCTCCAACCCTGACCTCGCCGGAGGCGACGAAAACCGCTACGAGTTCCGGGTGCCAGGCTTGGCGGAGCGCCTGCTCAACCGTCGTAGCTCCGGCAGCCCCAGCGGAACGCCTGCGCCGCCGCCTCGATCCCGCGGCCGATCACCAGGCGCGGCGGGCTTTCGTCGAGGCCGGGACGCGGCGGCAACGGACGGCTGTAGAGCACCTCCAGCTCGCCGAAACCATCCAGCGCGGCGCGTTCCGCCGGGTGCGGCGTCGCGCCCTGGCGCCGGGCGAAGTCTTCGAGGTCGCCCTCGGCGTAGGCCATCACCAGCACGCCGCTGTCGCCGCGTACCCGCACCGCGTTCACCAGGCTACCGTCGATGCGCAGCGGGGTGGCGAAGCGGTAGAGCAGGTCGAGGGTCTCGCCGGGCGCGCGATCCAGCACTTCGACGCCCTCGGCGCGCAGGCGCTCGGCGGTTGCGCGGTCGCGGCCGTCGGGGAAGTCGCCGCGGCAGTGCAGGGCGTCGGCGAACAGTGCGGTCAGGTTCGGTGCTGGCGGGGCAGGGGACGTGCAGGCGGCCGGCAGGAGCAGCGCCAGGCCGGCGGCGAGACGGAGAAGGTAGGGGCGGGTCATGTAGCCTTCCGTTGGCGGACAGTGCGGTGGGAGAAATTGCCAGCAGACGCTTCCGCGATACTGGCGGCCTGCGCTCAGAGCAGTACGGGCAGCGCGTCTTCGCCCAGCCCCGCTTCTCTCAGTCGCGCCCTGGCCCTGGCGGTCGCGCGCACGGCGTCGAGGTCGCAGCCGCGAGGAATATAGACCGGATCGAAGCCTTCGAGCACCAGGTAGGTGGAGGCCTGGCCGCGGGCATTCAGGTAGGCGTTGAAAGCCCGGTCGGCCGGGCGCAGAAAGACATCGCACCAGTACGGCAAGCGCTGGGCGAACAGCGCCTTGGCGATCTCCAGGTGCTCTTCGAACAGTTCGTCCATGCTGCCTCCCTTCTCCTGGCGGAATAACGTCACTCTTCGCTACGGCCGTCGCCTTCGCGATCCCTTTCATAGTGCCGTGCCAGCGGAAACGCCGGCAACCAGCCCTCGCGGCGGATGGTCCAGAGTTCGTAGGTGGGATGGAACTGGTCGGGAGCGTCGAGGGCGCCGAGGCTGACCTCGATCTCGTCGGCGCTGCGCGAGAACACCGACGAGCCGCACTGCGGACAGAAGAAACGCCCGGCGTAGTCGCGGGTCTCGCCCTCGATGCTCACCGCCTCCTCGGGGAAGATCGCCGAAGCGTGGAACAACGCGCCGTGGTGCTTGCGGCAGTCGAGGCAGTGGCAGAGGCCGACCCGATAGGGCTGGCCGCTCGCCACCAGGCGGACCTTGCCGCAGAGGCAGCCGCCGGTGAATCGATCCATTTCGGTACTCCTCTGCAAGGCGTTGGGGCGCTCAGCCCTTGAAGGCCTTCTCTATGGTGGCGATATCGATCCTGCCCATCGTCATCATCGCCTCGAAGGCGCGCCTGGCCGCCGCGCGGTCGGGGCTGGCGATGGCTTCGCTGAGAACGCGCGGGGTGATCTGCCAGGAGATGCCCCATTTGTCGCGGCACCAGCCGCAGGCGCTTTCCTCGCCGCCATTGTCGACGATGGCGTTCCACAGGCGGTCGGTCTCGGCCTGGTCGTCGGTGGCGACCTGGAAGGAGAACGCTTCGCTGTGGCGGAAGGCCGGGCCGCCGTTGAGGCCGAGGCAGGGAATGCCCATCACCCGGAACTCCACCGTCAGTACGTCGCCCTCCTTGCCGGAAGGGTAATCGCCGGGCGCGCTATGGACAGCCAGCACGGCGCTGTCGGGAAACGTCTCGGCGTAGAAGGTTGCGGCCTCCAGGGCGGCGTTGTCGTACCAGAGGCAGATGGTGTTCTTGCTGTTCATGGCGAGGTCTCCACGGGCGGGGTCGACCCCGCCAGTCTAGTCGGCTGGCGTGCGGCGACCTGGGCAGGCGCCGAACGGGAGGTCGCGCCGCGAGTGCCGATCTGCGCTACCCTATGCCGCGTTTCGCCCAGCCTCGCCGGGCTTTCCGGGCAGCGCCTCGGCGGCGCGCCCTCGACCATGCAAGGACAACCCATGGAAGCGGTCTCCGTCTCGCAGCATCTGGCTGCTCTGTTCGAATCCCACCGGATCGAGTGCGTCGTGCACGGCGAATGGGTGGCGCCAGCCGGGCGGCTACCGGCGATCCGCGCCACCTGGTATGCGGGGGAGAAGACCGGACGGCTGGATGTCGACGTGCTGCTGGAGGACGAGCGCCAGTTGCAGGAAGCCTTCGCCGGCATCGGCAGCGGCGAGGACGGCTTGCAGGACGCGTTGCGTAACTTCGCCTCCAACTCTTTCCACGTGCTGCTTTCCGCGCTCTGGGGCCAGGCCGAGGAGGACCAGGTGATGGTGGAGACCTGGGAGATCGGCGAGCGGCGTTTCGAGGTGCATATCGGCAACCTCGGCCTGCGCGGCGCCGAGGGCAAGGCGCCGCCGCTGCCGGCCGGGCTGTTCCCGAGCATCGAGCGGGCGATCCGCGCCGAGCCGCTGGACGCGCGCCTGCACTGGTTCCGGCATTTCTTCTGTGCCTTCGGCAACCAGCGCACGGTGGAAGCGCTGTTCGACAACCAGCCGTGGGAGGCCGGCATGCAGAACCTGGCCGCTCTCGACTGGCAGGATTCGCAGGGTTACTACAGCGTGCGCAACTTCCTCATGCTCAAGCCGCTGGCGTAGGCCGCCGCGTCGCGAAGCCCGCAAGGCGGAACCGGTCGATGGCAGCTCCATCCATGTCAGGTCGCCCTTCGACGAGTTCGACCCCTACCACACGACCAGCACTGCGACGATCCTGCGGCCCCTGGCCGACGGGACGATGCAGAATCGTTCTTCATCGGCAAGCGGCGCCATGACTTCCAGATGAGGCGCGCGCAGGACTGACACGCCGCGTTCAGCCGAGCAGGGCGGCCACCTGCTCGGCCGTGGCCTTGGCCGACTGCGGGTTCTGCCCGGTGACCAGGCGGCCGTCGACCACCACCTTGCTGGTGAACGGCAGCAGGCTTCTTTCGTAGAGCGCGCCGCGTCGTTTCATTTCTTCCTCGACGTTGTACGGCACCTTGCGGGCGACCCCGGCGAGCACTTCCTCGATCCAGGAGTAGCCGGTGAGGCGGCGCCCGGCGACCAGCAGGCGGCCATCGTCCAGGCGTGTGTTGAGCAGGCCGCAATAGCCGTGGCAGACCGACGAGACGATGCCGCCGCGCTGGTAGATCTCGCGGGTCAGGTGCTGCAGCCCGGCGTCGTCGGGGAAGTCCCACATCACGCCGTGGCCGCCGGTGAAATAGATGGCGTCGAACGCCTCCGCGTCGACCTGCTCGGGAGCGGCAGTGTCGGCCAGCAGCGCCAGGCGCGTCTCGTCGGCCAGCCAGGCCTTGGCGCTGGCGTCGGCGTGGGGCCAGCCGAGGGCGCGCGGCTCCAGCGGCGACTCGCCGCCGCGTGGGCTGACCAGGCGTTGCTGGTAGCCCCGAGCGGCGAAGATCTCGTAGGCATGGGTCAACTCCGACAGCCACAGCCCGGTGGGCTGGGTCGGATCGGCATAGTGGGCGACGTTGGTGACGACGTGCAGGATGCGCTTGGTCATTGCGTTGACCTTCCTCGGTGAGTGATCCCGTCGGCAGCCGGTTTCGGCAGGCTGTCCGGGTGGGTTGGCGTCACTCTAAGATTCAAGTCGACTTCAAGGTCAAGCGTCGGAAAGCCGCTGCTCCGCCGGCGTGGGAGAGGACCCCCGCGAGCGGGTTTGCCGTGGACGCCCGACCGTCTGTGGAGGGCCTTCCTCGCGCAGGCGCTCCAGCACGCGCTGGGTGTTTTCCGTGCACTGCAGGCCGTCCGGCTTGTTCTCGATGCTTTCGATGGCCACCAGCAATTGCGCCTTGTTCTGTTCCAGGCGTCGTTGCAGGGCCTCGATCTCGGCCACCTTGCGGCGCAAGCCTTCGAGCAGCTCGCCGTGCTGCCAGGCGCCGTCGCCGCTCGGCAGCAGGCGAGCGATCTCCTCCAGGGAGAAGCCGGCGCCCTGGGCGCCGGTGACCAGCTCCAGGATCCACACGGTGTCTGCCGCATAGTCGCGGTAGCCGTTGGCCTTGCGCTGCGAGCGGATCAGGCCGCTGGCCTCGTAGAAGCGGATGCGCGATGTCGCCAGGCCGGTGAGCTTGGCCAGTTCGCCGATTTTCATGTCGCACCTCGAAACGCGTTGACCTTCAAGCCTACTTCAAGCCTAGGGTGGTTTCACGACCGGGCGACGAACTCGCCTCCATCGACGGGTTCGCCAGGCCGCATGGGCGCTACCGCCGGTCGCGTTTTCCTCGTCCAGGCGGCGCAACGCAGGCGGCTTTCTACTCTACACAGGGGACGGCGGCCGCAGGGTGGCGCCGTTGCCTGCATCCACACCGATCGGGAGAAGCGACATGGGTTACGTGACAACGAAGGATGGCGTCGAACTCTTCTACAAGGACTGGGGGCCGCGCGACGCCCAGGTGATCTACTTCCATCATGGCTGGCCACTGAGTTCCGACGACTGGGATGCGCAGATGCTGTTCTTCCTCGCCGAGGGCTTTCGCGTAGTGGCCCACGATCGCCGTGGCCACGGTCGCTCCAGCCAGGTCTGGGACGGCCATGACATGGACCACTACGCCGACGACGTGGCGGCGGTGGTCGAGCGCCTCGGGGTGCGCGGGGCGATCCATGTCGGCCATTCCACCGGCGGCGGCGAGGTCGTCCACTACATCGCCCGCTATCCCGACGACCCGGTGCCGAAGGCGGCGATCATCAGCGCGGTACCGCCGCTGATGGTGAAGACCGAGGGCAATCCGGGCGGCCTGCCGAAGAGCGTCTTCGACGATCTCCAGGCGCAGCTCGCGGCCAATCGCGCGCAGTTCTACCAGGACATTCCCGCCGGCCCGTTCTATGGCTACAACCGTCCCGGGGCGCAGCCCTCGGAAGGGATCGTCCGCAACTGGTGGCGGCAGGGCATGATGGGCGGCGCCAAGGCCCACTACGATGGGATCGTGGCCTTTTCCCAGACCGACTTCAGCGATGACCTGAAGCGCATCGACATCCCGGTGCTGGTGATGCATGGCGACGACGACCAGATCGTGCCCTACGAGAATTCCGGCGTACTCTCGGCGAAGCTGCTGCGCAACGGCACGCTGAAGACCTATCCGGGGTTCCCGCACGGCATGCCGACCACCCAGGCCGAGGTGATCAACGCCGACCTGCTGGCCTTCATCCGCGGCTGAGCGCGCCGGGTGCTGGGGGCGCGCTCCCGGCACCCGGTCAGGGCCCGGGCGGCGCGGCAAAAAAAGCGTTGACCTTGAAGTCGACTTCAATCTTATCGTCGGGCCACTGTCCTCATGAGGTAGGCCCATGAACCTGTTCGACACGCTGACGCTTCCCAACGGCTCGACCATTCCCAATCGCCTCGCCAAGGCCGCCATGGAGGAGAACATGGCCGATGCCGCGCAGGCCCCCTCCGAACGCCTGATGCGCCTCTACCAGGCCTGGGCCGACGGCGGCGCCGGGCTGCTGATCAGCGGTAACGTGATGGTCGACAGCCGTGCCATGACCGGCCCCGGCGGGGTGGTCCTGGAAAACGACGCGCAACTGGAGAAATTCCGCCGCTGGGCGCGCATCGGGCGTTCCGCCGGCGCGCAGTTCTGGTTGCAGATCAACCATCCCGGCCGGCAGATGCAGGCCAATCTCGGCCAGCAGGCCTGGGCACCCTCGGCGGTGCCGCTGGAACTGGGCGGGATGTCCAGGCACTTCGCTACGCCGAAGGCGATGGACGAGGCGATGATCGCCGAGGTGATCCAGCGGTTCGCCCGCAGCGCCGGCCTGGCCGAGCGGGCCGGCTTCAGCGGGGTGGAGATCCATGCCGCCCACGGTTACCTGCTCAGCCAGTTCCTCTCGCCGCTGAGCAACCGCCGCAGCGACGCCTGGGGCGGCTCCCTGGAGAATCGCGCGCGCCTGCTGCTGGAGATCGTCCGGGCGGTGCGCGCCGAGGTTGCCCCTGGCTTCGCGGTGGCGGTGAAGCTGAATTCCGCCGATTTCCAGCGCGGCGGCTTCAGCGCCGACGATGCCCGCGAGGTGGTACGGATGCTCGATGGCCTGGGCGTCGACCTGGTCGAGCTGTCGGGCGGCAGCTACGAGGCGCCGGCCATGCAGGGCGAAGCGCGCGACGGGCGGACCCTGGCCCGCGAGGCCTACTTCGTCGAGTTCGCCCGCGACATCCGCGCGGCGGCGCGGATGCCGGTAATGGTCACGGGCGGCATCCGCCGGCGGCCGGTGGCCGAACAGGTGCTGGCCAGCGGGGTGGACATGGTCGGCATCGGCACGGCGCTGGCGATCGAGCCGAACCTGCCGCGCGACTGGCGCGCCGGCAAGGACTCGGCGCCGCAGTTGCGGCCGATAACCTGGAAGAACAAACCCCTGGCATCGCTGGCGAACATGGCCGCGGTGAAGTTCCAGCTGCGCAAGCTGAGCCGGGGCAGGGCGACCAACCCACGGGTGTCGCCGCTGTGCGCGTTGCTCGCGCAGCAGGCCGGCGCGCTCCTGCAGACCCGCCGTTACCGGCGGCTCATGCGTTCGCGCGCCGAAGCCTGAGCGCCGTCAGCGCCTCAGGCGCCGTTGCGGTCGAGTTCGGCCAGCTTGCCCGGCAGGCCGAACCAGGCGTCGTGGTCGTCGGGCGCCGGCTTCTTGCGGGTGATCTGCGTCCAGTTGGGATGCGCGGCGAGTTCGCCATTGAGGGCGATGAACTGCCGTTGCCCGAGCGGCACCTCGTCCTCGGCGCGAATCGCGGCGACCGGGCATTCCGGCTCGCAGAGCGCGCAGTCGATGCATTCATCGGGGTGGATGACGAGGAAGTTGGGGCCTTCGTAGAAGCAGTCCACGGGACAGACTTCCACGCAGTCGGTGTGTTTGCAGCGGATGCATTCTTCCAGCACGACGAAGGTCATGATCGTCCTCCCTGGCTCAGGCGTTCGTAGCGGCGGGCGTCGCCAGCCGTTCCAGGCGCGCCGGCACGTACTTGTGCCAGGGCGTGCCGGCGAGGAAGTCGCGCTGGGTGCAGTCGGTCACCTCGTTGGGCGCCACGCCCCGGCGCACCACCTCGCCCTCGGCGTTGCGGTAGTCCAGGCCCTGGCCGTTGGGCAGGGAGATATTGCCCGGCTGCATCATGTCGCTGATCTCCACTTCCGCCTCGACCTCGCCGCGGCGGGTCACCACGCGCAGCACCTCGCCGTCGGCGCAGCCCAGCGCCTCGGCGTCCTGCGGGCTGATGCGCAGGGTGCCGTAGCGCCCGCGGCGGTGCCAGCCGGTGTCGCGCACGGCGGTATTGCTGGTGTCGCTGCGCCGCTCGCCGGCGGCGAGGATGAACGGGTAGGCCGGATCGTGGGGTGGCGCGCTGTGGGCGAGCTTGGCCAGTTCCGGCAACAGTTCGGGGATGTGCAGGTTGATCCGCTGTTCGGGACGGGCGACGGCCTGCCAGCTTTCGGCGTAGGTGGTTTCGGCGAAGACCACCCCGGACGGGTTGTCGAGCATGGCCTGGAACAGGCGGTCGGCGGCCAGCGGCGGCAACCCATCGAAGCCGGCGCGGGCAGCGGTCTTGCGGTTGTTCAGCACGTGCAGTTGGCAGATGCCCCAGATCGCCGCGGCCGCTTCCATGCCGGCGGGCAGGGTCGGGCCGAGGGTACGGTAGAGCAGGACCGGCGCGTATTTCATGACCTTGGGGCGGGTCGCCGCGGCGGCGAGGAAGGCCGCCGAGAATGCCTTGCGCCCGAGCTTCAGGGCCAGGCGCAACGGCCGGTAGTCTTTCTCGCCGAGCACGCCCATGGCTTCCAGCAGGCGGGCGTGGATCTCCGCTTCCGGCAGGGTGCCGGGGCGCGCCGGGAACAGCGGCGCGCGCAGGTGGAAGGCGTTGCGCGGGAATTCCAGGTTGAAGAAGGTCGCCTCGGCCTTTTCGAACTGGCTCGCCGCTGGCAACACATAGTCGGCGTGGCGCGCGGTCTCGGTCATGGCCACGTCGATCACCACCGACAGCTCCAGGGCGCGCATGGCTTCGCGCATGCGCTGGCTATCGGCCAGCGAATGCAGCGGGTTGCCGGTCTCCACCAGCATGGCGCGATAGCGCTTGGGATGGTCGGTGAGGATTTCCTCTGGAATCACGTTGCAGGGAATCAGGCCGATGATGATCTTGGCATTGGCCACCGGGCTGCGCTTCTCGACGCGTGGCGCGCCCTTCTTGCCCATCGAGGTATCGCCCTTGCTCGCCTTGGACAGCGAGAGGAAGGGCACGAAGGCGTTGCTGGTGCCGGGGCGCCCGTAATGGCCGGTGAGCAACCAGACCAGGCGTTGCAGGTAGCTGCCGAGGGTCGAGTGCAGGTTCATCTGCATGCCCAGGTCTTCCAGCGCCGATACGCTGCTGGCGCTGGCGATCCGCCGGGCGGCGGCGCGCAGCTTGTCTTCCTCCACCCCGCAGGTCTCGGCGCAGTAGGCCACCGGGATGGCGTTCAGTTCGTCGACGATGTGCTCGTAGCCGCTGGTGTGCTCGGCCAGCCAGTCGCGCGCCAGCATCCCGTCCTGGACGATGATCCCGACCAGCGCCGCCAGGCACCAGGCGTCGGTGCCCGGACGGATCTGCAGGTGGAAGTCGGCCAGGGCGGCGGTTTCGCTCAGGCGCGGGTCGATCACGATGATCGAGCGCGCGGGGTCCTTGGCCATGGCGTTGAGCAGCACGCGGGCGCGGGCGAAACCATGGGATTGCCAGGGATTCTTGCCGATCAGGATGGCCACCTCGCAATGCTCGAAGTCGCCGTGCACGCCGGTACCGAACATCTTGCCCTGGACCCAGAACTCGCCGGTCTTTTCCTGGGCCAGGGCGTTGGAGCGGTACTTCACCCCGAGGGCCTTCAGCGTGCTGTCGCCGTAGGCGCCGCCGAGGTGGTTGCCCTGCGCGCCGCCGCCGTAGTAGAGGATGCTTTCGCCGCCATGCCTGCGCTTGATGGCGAGGAATTTCTCCGCCACCTCGCGGATCGCCGTGTCCCAGTCGATGGCTTCGTAGCTGCCGTCGGGGCGCCGGCGCATCGGCGTGTCCAGGCGGTCGGCGCCGTTCTGGTAGTAGTCCATGCGCTGCGATTTCTCGCAGACGTAGCCCTGCGAGGCGGGGTGGTCGTCATCGCCGCGGATCTTGCTGATGCGGCCATTCTCGGTCTGCACTTCCAGCCCGCAGTTGAGGCTGCAGAGGATACAGGCGGTCTTCTTCCATTGCGGGGACGGCGTAGTCACGGTGTGTTCCTCGTTGTTGTCGTTGCCGGCGCAACCTGGGGCGCACCCCAGCCGTGCGGGCTTCGTTCTTTCGGGACTGCCTGACGCTGTGCTGCAAGGACGACGCGCGGGCGGCACACGGAACCCCGTCGTATCGGCCTTTCCCTCTCATGCTCGACGCTTCTACAGTTCCGAATCGGAACTTACTACGCGGGCGCTGATATGGGACCCGTCCGTAGTGCTGGTTTGTCCGATCCTGCCAGGAGCGCGCCGAGTCCATGACCTTTTCGGCCGGATACTAAGTTCCAATTTGGAACTGGTCAAGCTCCGAAGCGGCCCCCTAGAATGGACGGAGGTTTTTCCGGGAGAACCCCATGAAATGGCAAGAAGTCGGCGAAACGCCCTGTTCGATGGCGCGCAGCCTGGCGATCCTCGGCGACCGCTGGACGCTGCTGATCCTGCGCAACTGCTTTCTCGGCATGCGCCGCTTCGATGAGTTCCAGGCCAGCCTCGGGGTCACCCGTCAGGTACTGGCCGACCGCCTGAGCCGGCTGGTGGAGGCGGGCGCGCTGAAGAAGGTGCCTTACCAGGAGCGACCGCCGCGCTACGAGTACCGCCTCACCGAGATGGGCCACGACCTGCATCCGGTGCTGCTGGCCCTGGCCAACTGGGGCGACCGCTGGCTCGACGAGGGCCGCGGCGCTCCGGTGGAGTATGTGCACAAGGCCTGTGGCCACAAGTTCCGGCCGACCATGGTCTGCCCGGAGTGCGGCGAGCCGGTGGGGTCGCGCGATGTGACGGCGGTGCCGGGGCCGGGGTTCGCGGCGATGGCTGGCAAGCTCGCGCAGAACTGAATCCGCGCGCGCTCTGCCATGGGCGGGCCGCGACCCGCTCGGTTCGCTCAGCCGGCCTTGCGGAAGACGAACATCAGCCCCACCACGATCAGCCCCATGCCCAGCAGGCTGAGCCAGCCGAGGCGGTTGCCGAAGACCATGAAGTCCATGATCGCGGTCACCGCCGGCACCAGGTAGAACAGGCTGGTGACGTTGACCAGGTTGCCCTGGGCGATCAGCCGGTAGAGCAGCAGGGTCGCGCCCACCGAGACCACGACGCCCATCCATAGCGCGGGGACCAGGAAGCCGGCGTTCCATTCGAACTCGAACGGCTGGAAGGGCACGAACGCCAGGCACAGGCCGAGGCCGGCGAGGTACTGCAGGGGCAGGGTGCCCAGCGGGTTCTCGCGGATGCCCTTCTGCATGATCGAGCCGCCGGTGACGCCGGCCAGCGCCAGCAGTGCGCAGAGGATGCCGGCCGTGGACATCCCGGCCAGGCCGATGCCCTGGTAGACCACCAGCACCAGGCCGGCCAGGCCCAGCAGCAGGCCGAACAGGCGCGCCGGCGACTGCCGGCGTTCGAGGATGACGGCGGTGAGGATCGGTTGCACGCCGAGGATGGTCGCCATCATGCCGGGAGTGACCTGCAGCTTCAGCGAGAAGATATAGAAGATCGGATAGACCCCCAGCATCACCAGGCCGGTGAGCAGGGCCTTGCCGCGCTCACGCGCGCTGCGCGGCGCGCGCAGCCTGAGCAGCGGGGCGAGCGGCAGCAGGCAGGCCAGGGCGATGCCGAAGCGGAACACCAGGAAGGCGAACGGCGAGGAGTGCGCCAGGCCCCATTTCGAGGCGATGGCCCCGCTGCTCCAGAGCAGGACGAAGAGGCTGGTGCTGGCCAGGCCGGCCAGTGCGGATTTGTTCAGTGCAAACATGGATCTGCCACCTTGTAGTCGGGCATGCCGCGGGCTCGGGCCGGCGGCGGACGGCACGCCTCGGCAGCGGATGGCGCTGCTTGCGGCGGGCTGTGGAAGAGAGTTGGGGCGCTACCGCGCTCGTCAGGGACTGACGCCCGGCGGCGGGCAGGCGGCCGAACCGGGAGGGGGAGGCGGAGGCGAGGCGACTACAGGAGGGGAAACGCAGCCCAGGCTGGCGCACGGCTGGAGCGCGCCGACCTCGCCGGTGGCTACCGGAAGGGCGGGGAGCGAGCTGTGCGAGCGCTGGTTCATGGAGGCTATCCGGTCGATGAAGACAACGAGAGGGACTATAGCGGGCCGTCCGGGATTTGACGAGCCTGTGGGCGAGCCTTGCGCTAAAACGCCAGCCCGGCGACAAACCGGGCCGGCGCCGGGCTTCACTTGCCGGTCTTCACCGTGTTCCAGGTGCGCGTGCGCACGCGGTCGATCTTCTGCGGCATGGATTCCAGGGCGAACAGCTTGGCCATCTTCTCCTGCGGCGGGTAGATCGCCGGATCGGCCTTGATCTCGGCGTCCACCAGCGGGTCGGCGGCCAGGTTGCCGTTGGCGTAGTGCACATGGTTGCTGATCGCCGCCATCACCTCGGGACGCAGCAGGTAGTTCATGAAGGCGTAGCCGGCCTTCTCGTCGGGCGCGTCGACCGGCATCGAGACCATGTCGAACCACAGCGGCGAGCCTTCCTTCGGCGTCGAGTAGCGCACTTCCACGCCGTTGTTGGCCTCCTTGGCGCGGGTCGCGGCCTGCAGGATGTCGCCGGAGAAACCGACCACCATGCAGATCTCGCCGTTGGCCAGGTCGCTGACGTACTTCGAGGAGTGGAAGTAGCGGATGTACGGGCGCACCTTCAGCAGCGCCGCCTGGGCCTGCTTGTAGTCGTCGGCCTTCTGGCTGTGGTGTGGCAGGCCGAGGTAGTTGAGGGTGATGGGCAGCAGCTCGGGGCCGTTGTCCAGCACCGCCACCCCGCACTTGCTCAGTTTCTGCATGTATTCGGGCTTGAAGAAGATATCCCAGGAGTCCAGCGGCGCGTCGTCGCCGAGCACCGCCTTGATCTTCGCCGGGTTGTAGCCGATGCCAGTGGTGCCCCAGAGGTAGGGGAAGCCGTACTGGTTGCCCGGATCGTTGACCTCCAGGGCCTTGAGCAGCACCGGGTTGAGGTTCTTCCAGTTGGGCAGCTGGGACTTGTCCAGCTTCTTCAGGGCGCCGGCCTGGATCTGCTTGGCCATGAAGTGGTTCGACGGGAATACCACGTCGTAGCCGGATTGGCCGGTCATCAGCTTGCCGTCGAGGGTCTCGTTGCTGTCGTAGACGTCGTAGGTGGCCTGGATGCCGGTTTCCTTGGCGAAGTTCGCCACGGTTTCGGGAGCGATGTATTCGGACCAGTTGTAGATCTTCAGGTTGTCCGCGGCGAGGGTTGCGCCGCTGCCGCAAGCGAGGGCTAGGAGGGTGAGGGAAGCGATGCGGGTCTTCATTGTTGTAGGTGTCCTGTCGGCTGACGACAGCGTCGGCGACGGACTGGTTCGCCGCCGGCGCTCAGGGGGCGCCGGCAACGCTGGCCGGCACCCGGGTTTTATCCCGCGTTGCCGGAAGCGAGGAAAGGGGCGGCTTTTACCTGCGGGCCCGCAGACAGGCGCCGGCACCGCAGCGGGGCGTCGCTCCGCCCGCCTGCCTCAACTCAGGGCGACCTTGACCCCGAGGGCGATCAGCAGGCCGCCGAGCAGCTTGTCCACCACCCCCTGGGCCCTGGCCAGGCCGCGGCGCACCACCGCGCTCTGGATCAGCACCACCAGCAGCGGCCACCAGAGTGCGGCGAGGCCGACGATGATGCCGGCGTACCAGAGCTTCTCGGCGAAGCTGGAGTCCAGGCTCAGCACCTGAGTGAACACGGCGAGGAAGAACAGCGTGGCCTTGGGGTTGAGCAGGTTGCACAGGTAGCCCTGGAGGAACGCGCTCCAGTGGCCGACGCGCTGCACGCCGCCGACCGCCAAGTCGAGCGTGCCGCCGCCGCGCGAGCGCAGGGCCTGGATGCCGATCCAGATCAGGTAGACCGCGCCGGTGTACTTCAGCGCGTTGAACAGCCACGGCGTGGTGGTGATCAGCACCGCCAGGCCGGCGACGCAGTAGGCCATGTGGGTGGCCACGCCGAGGATCACCCCCAGCGAGGTCATCATCGCCGCCGAGCGCTGGTAGCGCGCCGCGTTGCGGATGATCAGGAAGAAGTCCGGGCCGGGCGAGAGCATGCCCAGGGTGGCGAGGGTGGCTACGAAGAGCGAGGTTTCCAGCATGATTCGATACGCCTGGCGCAAGGCGGCGCCGGTTCGCTGCGGCGCCGTGGGTCGGTGGTTACTGGGTCAGTTCCTGTTCGCTGAACAGGCCGTCGAAGAGCATGCTCGAAAGATAGCGCTCGCCGGAATCGGGGAGGATCACCACGATGGTCTTGCCCTGCATGTTCGGCTCCTCGGCCAGGCGCACCGCGGCGGCCATCGCCGCGCCGGAGGAGATGCCGCAGAGGATGCCTTCTTCCTGCATCAGGCGCAGCGCCATGTTCTTCGCTTCGTCGTCGCCGATCTTCTCGACCCGGTCGACCAGCGACAGGTCGAGGTTCTTCGGCACGAAGCCGGCGCCGATGCCCTGGATCTTGTGCGGGGCGGGCTTGACCTCCTCGCCGGCGAGGGTCTGGCTGATCACCGGCGAGGTCACCGGCTCCACCGCCACGGCGAGGATCGGCTTGCCCCGGGTGTTCTTGATGTAGCGCGAGACGCCGGTGAGGGTGCCGCCGGTGCCGACCCCGGAGACCAGCACGTCCACCGCGCCCTCGGTATCGTTCCAGATCTCCGGGCCGGTGGTCTTCTCATGGATCGCCGGGTTGGCCGGGTTGTCGAACTGCTGCGGCATGAAGTACTTCCCGGGATCCCCCGCGACCAGTTCCTCGGCCTTCTGGATCGCACCCTTCATGCCCTTCGCCGGTTCGGTCAGGACCAGCTCCGCGCCCAGCGCCTTGAGCACCTTGCGTCGCTCCAGGCTCATCGACGCCGGCATGGTCAGGATCAGTTTGTAGCCGCGTGCGGCGGCGACGAAGGCGAGGCCGATGCCGGTGTTGCCGGAGGTCGGCTCGACCAGGGTCATGCCGGACTTCAGTCTGCCGCTGGCTTCGGCATCCCAGATCATGTTCGCGCCGATCCGGCACTTCACCGAATAGCCGGGGTTGCGCCCTTCGATCTTGGCCAGGATGGTGACGCCGCGCGGGGCGATGCGGTTGATCTGGACCAGCGGCGTGTTGCCGATGGACTGCGCGTTGTCTGCGAAGATGCGGCTCATGATGGTGTCCTTGTCGCATGGAGAAAGATCAATCAGCCTATTCCGCCCCCGCCCGCGCGTCCAGACGCGTTCGAACCAGCGGCGCGCCGCGCGTGTCCACTGTCCAGGAGGGCCGTACCGATGAAGAAACGCTATGCCATTCCCCTGGGCAGCCTGGCGGCGCTGCTTCTGTTGTTGCTGGCGCTGCACCTGGCGCTGCCGTACCTGGTGCGCGACTACCTGAACGGCAAGCTGGCCGACATGGGCGACTACCGTGGGCACATCGCCGACGTCGACCTGGCGCTCTGGCGCGGCGCGTATCGGATCGACGGGCTGAGCATCGTCAAGGACAACGGCAAGGTGCCGGTGCCGTTCCTCGACGCGCCGAGCATCGACCTGTCGGTGAGCTGGCAGGCGCTCTGGGATGATCACGCAGTAGTGGCGCGGGTGGTCTTCGAGCGTCCGCAGCTCAACTTCGTCGATGCCGGCGGCGACCGCGACGCCTCGCAGACCGGTGCCGGCACCGACTGGCGCGAGCAACTGGACAAGCTGCTGCCGATCACCCTCAACGAGGTGCGGGTGGTGGACGGCACCCTGCGTTTCCGCAACTTCACTTCGAAGCCGCCGGTGAACCTGCACGCCTCGGCGCTCAACGCCAGCATCTATAACCTGACCAACGTGGCCGACGCCCGGGGCGAGCGGCCGGCGCGTCTCGAAGGCACGGCGCGGATACTCGGCCAGGCGCCGCTGGAAGTGGCGGCGCATTTCGACCCGCTGAGCGACTTCGAGGACTTCGACCTGCGCCTGCGGGTCACCCGCGTCGAGCTGAAGCGGCTCAACGACTTCGCCAGCGCCTATGGCAAGTTCGACTTCAATGCCGGCACCGGCGACCTGGTGCTGGAGGCCCAGGCTAAGCGCGGCCAGTTGGATGGCTACATCAAGCCGCTGCTGCGCGACGTGGACGTGTTCAACTGGCGGCAGGACGTGGAGGATGGCGACAAGAACCTGTTCCGCTCGGTGTGGGAGGCGCTGGTCGGCGGTGGCGAGACGGTGCTGAAGAACCAGCGCAAAGACCAGTTCGCAACCCGTGTGAGCCTGAGCGGTAATATCCACCAGCGGGACGTCAGCGCGTTCCAGGCGTTCCTCGGGATTCTTCGCAACGCGTTCGTCGAGGCGTTCAACGCTCGTTTCGAGCGTTCCCCGGCGACGCGCGACGACGACGGCTGAAGACGCGGGCGGAACGGCGGGTCGCGAGGTGGCCGGGCATTCAGTGACTGAATGACCCGTCTGCGTTCACAGTGCGCTTGTCCCCGCGTTATAGTCGGGTTTTCAAACAATACTGAACTGCCCGGTTTTCCAGCCAGGGCGTTACCGTTCGAGGATTTCCTGATGAAGTTCGAAGGCACCCAGTCCTACGTCGCCACCGACGACCTCAAGCTCGCGGTCAACGCCGCCATCACCCTGCAGCGGCCGCTGCTGGTGAAGGGCGAACCGGGCACCGGCAAGACCATGCTCGCCGAGCAGTTGGCCGAGTCCTTCGGCGCCAAGCTGATCACCTGGCACATCAAGTCCACCACCAAGGCCCACCAGGGCCTCTACGAGTACGATGCGGTAAGCCGCCTGCGCGATTCGCAGCTGGGCGTGGACAAGGTTCACGACGTGCGCAACTACATCAAGAAGGGCAAGCTCTGGGAGGCCTTCGAGGCCGAGGAGAGGGTGATCCTGCTGATCGACGAGATCGACAAGGCCGACATCGAGTTCCCCAACGACCTGCTGCAGGAACTCGACAAGATGGAGTTCTACGTCTACGAGACCAACGAAACCATCAAGGCGAAGCAGCGCCCGATCATCATCATCACCTCGAACAACGAGAAGGAACTGCCCGACGCCTTCCTGCGCCGCTGCTTCTTCCATTACATCGCCTTCCCCGACCGCGAGACGTTGCAGAAGATCGTCGACGTGCACTACCCGAACATCAAGCAGTCGCTGGTCAGCGAGGCGCTGGACATCTTCTTCGACGTGCGCAAGGTGCCCGGCCTGAAAAAGAAACCTTCGACTTCCGAGCTGGTCGACTGGCTGAAGCTGCTGATGGCCGACGAGATCGGCGAAGCGGTGCTGCGCGAACGCGACCCGACCAAGGCGATCCCGCCGCTGGCCGGCGCCCTGGTGAAGAACGAGCAGGACGTGCAGCTTCTCGAGCGCCTGGCGTTCATGAGCCGCCGCGCCAGCCGCTGAGTGCGTCGGCCCTTTCCGGGGAAAGGGCTGCGGGGCGGCACGCCAGACAGCGGAGGAACATCCCATGCTCAGCGGAAGTTGCCTGTGCGGCGCGGTAGGCTATGAAATCGACGCGCCCATCGAGTCGGCCAGTCATTGTCATTGCAGCCAGTGCCGCAAGGCCCACGGCGCGGCGTTCGCCACCTACGGCAAGGTGCGCCGCGAGGCGTTCCGCTATGTCGCCGGAGCGGACGCGGTGGCCGAATACCACTCGTCGCCAGGCGTCACCCGTACCTTCTGCCGCCACTGCGGATCGAACCTGCAGTGGCTTGGCGGCAACGAGGACCCGACGTACACCTCTATTGCCCTCGGCACCCTCGACTCGCCGCTGCCATCGGTAGCGCAGCGGCACATCTACGTGGGTTCGAAAGCCGACTGGTACGTCATCGCCGACGACCTGCCGCAAGAACACCAATACTGACCGGCGCTCGCGCGCCGGGATCAACGGACAACAGACGAGGTCGCAGCCATGCTGCTCAACCTGTTCAACGAAATGCGCGCAGCCAAGGTGCCGGTGTCGGTGCGCGAGCTGCTCGACCTGATCGATGCCCTGAAGCACCGCGTGGTGTTCGCCGACATGGACGAGTTCTACTACCTGGCGCGCACCATCATGGTCAAGGACGAGCGCCACTTCGACAAGTTCGACCGGGCCTTCGGCGCCTACTTCAAGGGCCTGGAGAAGCTCGACGACCACCTCAAGGCGCTGATCCCCGAGGAATGGCTGCGCAAGGAGTTCGAGCGCCTGCTGACCGACGAGGAAAAGGCGCAGATCCAGTCCCTCGGCGGCCTGGACAAGCTGATCGAGGAGTTCAAGAAACGCCTCGAGGAACAGAAGGAGCGCCATGCCGGCGGTAACAAGTGGATCGGTACCGGCGGTACCAGTCCGTTCGGCTCCGGCGGTTTCAACCCGGAGGGCATCCGCGTCGGCGACGCCGGCAAGCGCCAGGGCAAGGCGGCCAAGGTCTGGGACCAGCGCGAATACAAGAACCTCGACGACCAGGTCGAACTGGGTACGCGCAACATCAAGATCGCCCTGCGGCGCCTGCGCAAGTTCGCCCGTGAGGGCGCGGCGGAGGAGCTGGACATCGACGGCACCATCGACCACACCGCGAAGGACGCCGGGCTGCTCAACATCCAGATGCGCCCGGAGCGGCGCAACACGGTGAAGCTGTTGCTGCTGCTGGACATCGGCGGCTCGATGGACGCCCACGTCAAGGTCTGCGAGGAGCTGTTCTCGGCCTGCAAGACCGAGTTCAAGCACCTGGAGTATTTCTACTTCCACAACTTCATCTACGAGTCGGTGTGGAAGAACAACCTGCGCCGCAGCAGCGAACGCACCGCCACCTTCGACCTGCTGCACAAGTACGGTCCGGACTACAAGGTGGTGTTCGTCGGCGACGCGGCGATGGCGCCCTACGAAATCACCCAGGCCGGCGGCAGCGTCGAGCACTGGAACGAGGAAGCCGGTTACGTCTGGATGCAGCGCTTCATGGAGAAGTACAAGAAGCTCATCTGGATCAACCCCTATCCGAAGGACACCTGGAACTACACGGCGTCCACCGGCCTGGTCCGCGAACTGGTCAAGGAACAGATGTATCCGTTGACCCTGAGCGGCCTGGAGGAGGGCATGCGCTTCCTCTCGCGCGGTTGAGCCAACTGCCTGCGGGACCGGCGACAGGCGCGGCGGCACGCAACTTGCCTACCCTGTGTATCCCGTCCGCGCGGTAACAGCGCGGCGCGGCCACCGGTAACGATGGGCACGCCATGATCGACTCGACCTTCTCCCGCGCCACCTGGCTCAACTCGCTGCACATGTCGACCCTCACTCTCTCGCTGCTGGAGAAGGAAGGGTTCGCCCGCGAGCAACTGCTCGAAGGCAGTGGCATCACCCCCGCCGACCTGCTCGACCTGCGGCGCCTGATCAGCCCCTGGCAGGAGCAGCAGGTGTTCGCCAACGCCTGCCGGCTCAGCGACGAGCCGGCCCTCGGCCTGCGCCTGGGACTGCGCACGCGGATTTCCGCCTACGGCCTGCTCGGCTACGCGCTGCTCTCCGCGCCGACCCTCGGCGAGGCGCTGCGCATCGGCCTCAGCTATCCGGTCTTGCTCGGCACCTACTTCCACCTGTCGCTGGAAGTCGCCGACGGCCGCGCCTGGCTGGTGGCCACCGGCTACGGCGAGGACGAGGCGCTGCGGCCATTCAACACCGAGCTTTGCCTGGGCTCGCTGAAGGTCACCTGCGCCGACCTGCTCGGCCAGCCGCTGCCCTTGCTGGAAGCGGCCTTCGACTATGCCGGCGACGAGGCGATGGCGCGGGCCTACGCCGAGGGTTTCGCCTGCGAGTTGCACTTCGAACGCGAGCGCAGCGCCATCGGCTTCGCCGCCGAATGGCTGGAGCGCCCGTTGCCGCTGGCCGACCCGGTGACCCACCGGGAGATGCTGGAACAGTGCCGGCGGCAGAACATCGACCTGGCCGCGCGTCGTGCCTGGCTGGACAAGGTCCGGGCGATCCTCGCCGAGCGCTTGCAGGACCCGCCCGGCCTGGAGGAACTGGCCAGGCGCCTGAACTGTTCGTCGCGCAGCCTGCGCCGGCACCTTCAGCAGCAGCGCACCAGCTACCAGCAATTGCTCGACGAGTTGCGCTTCGCCCGCGCCAAGGAGTTGTTGCAGAGCGGCGACATGCCGATCTACCGGATCGCCGAGGAACTCGGCTTCAGCGAGACCGCCAGCCTGCGCCATGCCTTCCAGCGCTGGAGCGGCCAGCCGCCGAGCCATTTCCGCGCCTGAGCGCTCGCTCAGGCGGAGGGGCTGGTGTCGGCGTGGCGCCGTCGCCGTTCGTCCGCCACCTCGCCCAGGGATTTTGCCGCGCCGTCGCCAATCCAGGCCATGAAGGCACGATCGAAGCGGAAGTCGGCGCCGCACAGCCCGACGAGGAAGCGCCGTACGTCCTGGGCGTTGCGCTAGTCGCGGCACACTTCGGTGTCGCGGGTGATGGTGTCGCCGTGCCAGCCGAAGACCATCTGTCGTTTCTCTGCGCGCGCTGGAGCGGGCAGGCCAACGATGGCCTGCCCACGGGCCGTCAGGATGCCGGCTCTTCGATCAGCCGGTCATAGGGCGGCAGGCCGCTGTATTGGCCCAGGGCTTGCTCGTAGGCGTTCTTCAGGTCGTCGGCGGCGAGGTCGTAGCCGACCAGCAACTGTTCGAGTTCAGCGGCGTTCTGCGGGTCGTCGTTCTGCAACTGCGCGTCGAGTTCGCGGGTGCGCGCGGCGACGCACTGGATCGCCACCATCAGGGTCTGGGGTTTCAGGTTCATGGTTCACTCCTAGAGCCCGCGGGCTTTTTCCCATTGGCGGCGGATGGCGTTGCGCACGAAGTTGTCCAGTTGGCCCATGAGGACCTCCCGGTACATCGGCTTGGCCGGCATGATGGTGTAGTGGGTGGCTTGCAGGCGCTTGTTGTAGCTGTCCTGCTTCACCTTAAGGTCCGGCGGGATGTCGGTGCCGTCGGGTATCACGAAGTCGCCGTCGGCGCGGCGCAGCACGCCGGCGCGGTCGAACACCGAGGTGCCGCCGGTGTCCGGGGCGTAGAGGCCGTCGCGGCCGGCGACGATGTCCGGCGCGCGGGCGGGGACGCCAGGGGTGTTGGGGCTGTCGAAGGTCGGATGCAGCAGCGGGGCGACTTCCGCAGCCTCGGCGAGTTCCTTGTCGGGACGCAGGTAGCGACCGACGTCGCCGTCGTAGTTGGCCTTGAATACCGCCCGGTAGAGGGTGAGGCTGGTTTTCTCGTAGTCGTAGGACATGCGTGGACTTCCCTGTGGGTTGCGTTCGCGGCGCCGCGGGTGCGCGGCATCGCTACCGGCCACCGTCCTTGTGGCGCCATCGGCGAGCAGGATAACAGCCGTGGGCGGATCCGCCAGGGGCAGGCGACGACCGTCGCCCGGGAGGCTCAAGGCCTGGCCGCGCCGTGCAGGTAATGGCGGATGCGCACCTCCACGCCGGCGCTCTGGAAGCGCCGGACGGCGGCCTCGACCCGCAACTCGCCGCGGGTCACCCGCTGGTGGTGGCGCAGGTGCTCCAGCCAGGATTCGTCGATGAAGAACTCCAGCCACAGGCGACGGTTGCCGCTGTCCTGGACCAGCCCCCAGGACACCGCGCCGTTGCGCCGACGCATGGCGCGCACCTCGACCATCGCCGCCTGGAATGCCGCGGCGTCCTGTGGGTCGATGTCGTACTCGAGGGTGACCATCACCGGGCCGCGTTCCTGGTCCACCTCTTCGTCGACCAGTGGTGCCGGCCAGTGCAGCGACGGCGCGAGGTCCTCGGCCTCGGTGACCGGCAGCCGGCAGCGCAGCGACGCGAACAGGCCGAGCAGCAGCGCGGCGCTGGCGCAGAGCAGGGCGAAGGTGATCGACAGGTGGCTGGCGACCAGACCCCACAGGGCGCCGCCGGCGGCCATGCTGCCGAAGAACACCAGGATGTAGACCGCCAGCGCGCGGGCGCGGACCCAGGCCGGCACGGAGGTCTGCGCGGCGACCTGCAGGCTGGAGAGCACGGCGATCCATGCCGCGCCGCTGAGCAGCATCACCGGCACCAGCAAATAGAGGTTGCGCAGCAGCGCCAGGGCCACCAGCACCAGTGCGTAGAGCACGCTGGAGAGCAGCACCAGGCGGTCGCTGCCGAGGCGTTCGCGCAGGCGCGGCAGGAACGCGGCGCCGAGCACCGCGCCGACGCCGACGCTGCCCAGCAGCAGGCCGAAGTCCATGGCGTTGCCATGCAGTTCGCCGCGCACGATCAGGGGCAGCAGCGACATGCCGGCGCTGGCGCCGAGGAAGAACGCCACCGCACGCACCAGCACCGATTGCAGTGGCCTCGAGCTGCGGCTGTAGCGCCAGCCGGCGCGCAGGGCGCCGAACAGGCGTTCCGCCGGCAGCACCGAGGGCACGGCCTCGCGTTTCCAGGCCAGCAGCACGGCGATCACCGCGAAGAAGGAGAGGGCGTTGAGGGCGAAGGTCAGCCAGGGGCCGACCAGGCTCACCAGCACCCCGGCGATGGCCGGTCCGACCGCCCGCGCCAGGTTGACCCCGACACTGGACAGCGCCACCGCCGCCGGCAGTTCGTCCTTGCCCACCAGTTCCGGAGTGGTGGCGCTCCAGGCCGGCATCATCAGCGCGGTGCCGATGCCCATGCACAGGGTCAGGCCGAGCAGCAGCCAGACGCTGGTCAACTGGAGCAGGGTGAGGCTGGCCAGCAGGGTGGCCACCAAGGCCATCCACAATTGCACGCCGAGCAGGTAGCGGCGCTTGTCGACGATATCGGCGAGGGCGCCGGCCGGCAGGGCCAGGAAGAACATCGGCAGCGATCCGGCGACCTGCACCAGGGCCACGTTCAGCGGGCTGGCGGAGAGCGAGGTCATCAGCCAGCCGGCGCCCACCTCGTGCATCCAGGTGCCGATGTTCGAGGCGATGCTGGCCAGCCATAGCCAGCGGAAGGTGGCTTGGCGCAGGGGACTCCAGGGTGAGGCGGCGGGTGCGGTCATGGTCAGAGCGAGCCTTTGAGTGGGTATTCGACGATCAGGTAGAGGCGGTCGATGTCGTCGCCGGCCTGGGCCGCGTTGGCCCGGTGGCTGAGGTGCGAGACGTTCAGCGAGAGGTCCTTGAGCGGGCCCGAGGCGAACAGGTAGCGCAGGTCGAGGTCGCGCTCCCAGTGCTTGCCGCCGCTGCCCTGCAAGGGCCGGTAGCGGCCATCGGCGCCCAGCGGGTTGTAGGCGCCGCCGGCCGGCGCATGGCTGCCGTCGATGGCGCGGCCGCTGACGTAACGCGCCATGAAGCTCAGCCCCGGCAGGCCGAACGGGGCCAGGTCGAGGTCGTAGCGGGCCTGCCAGGAGCGTTCGCCCGGACCGTTGAAATCGGCGTACTTGATCGAGTTGGCGAGGTAGATGGAGTCACCTCCGACGAAGTCGAACGGCGTATCCCCATGGACACGCTGGTAGGCCAGGGAGAAACCCTGCGCGCCGACGCGGTACTTCAGTTGCAGGCTGTAGGCCAGGGTGTCGATCGCGCCGGCCCGGCTGCGGCCCTGGTCGCGCGTGCGATAGAGGTTGCCATCCAGGCTGAACGCGGCACGTTGCAGGTTCATGTTGAGATAGACCTGGCGCCAGACGTTGTCCAGTTGCGCGGCGAACAGCGAGCCGCTCAGGTTGTCGCTGGCCGCCAGGCTGGCGCCGGCGAAGCCGATGGCGCTGCCGGCGGTGCTCGCGCCGTAGCCGTCGAAGTCGCCATGGCCGGAGCTGGAGGCCTGTTCCTTGAAGGCGGTGAAGCGCCCGGCCTGGATCCGCACGCGGTCGAGGTCGTCGCTCTGCAGGAAGAAGCCCCTGGCGTACTGGGGTTGCAGGCGCTTGTCGCTGGTATCGAAGACCGGGGTCTCGACGGTCATCTCGCCGACCTTGAGCAGGCTCTCGCCGAGCCGCAGCTTGAGTGCGGCGCCGGCGTCGGAATACTCGCTGGCGTTATCGCCGGATGAGTCCAGCGGCAACAGGCCGGTGCCGGCATGGCCACGTCCGCCGTCGAGCTTGAAGCCGGCGAAGCCGTGGAGATCGAGGCCGAAACCGACGCGGCCGGGAGTATAGGCCGACTCCAGGTCGGCGATCAGGCCGTGTGCCCATTCCTTGCGGTAGCCGCGCCCGGCGTCCGCGCGGCGATAGTCGTTGTAGAGGAAGTAGTTGCGGTTGAGCAGGCGCCACTCCAGGTAGTCGGGTGCCTTGGCTTCCTCTGTCGCGGCGTGGCACGGCGAGGTGCCGCCCAGCGCCAGGAAAAGGGCCAGGCGGCCGACCGGTCGAACGCGGATCATCGGGAAAACTCCGGGCGAGGCGGGCCGCGAAGGGCCCGCCCGGGTACGTCAGAAAGCGAAGCAGGAACAGCCGAATGCGCCCCAGAAACCCTGGAAGTCGCTCACCGGTACGTTGGAGTGGCGCGCGCGGTTGTGCTCGTGGGCGTGTACCGCGCAGGCACCGACGCACTGGTGGACCTGGGCGGTCAGCGGCGCGCCTTGCCGCCAGTGGCCGGGTACCTTGGCCACCGGCGACCAGTCCGGCAGCACCGGCGGCGCCGGCGGACCGAGCTTGTCGAACTCGGCGGCGGCATAGACGACCTTGCCGTCGACCACCGTGAGCACCGACTCGATCCACTTGATGGCCTCTTCCTCGACGCCGAAGAAGTCCGCCGACAGCGCCGCCAGGTCGGCGAGCTGGCCAACCTTGATCTGTCCTTTCTTGCCCTGCTCGCTGGAGAACCAGGCGCTGCCGTGGGTGAACAGCTGCAACGCGGTTTCCCGCGGCAGGCCCTGCGGATACAGGGCCATGCCGCCGACGGTGCGGCCGCTGACCAGCCAGTACAGCGAGGTCCAGGGGTTGTAGCTGGAGACCCGGGTGGCGTCGGTGCCGGCACCCACCGGCACGCCCTCGGCGAGCATGCGCTGGATCGGCGGCGTGGCCTCGGCGGCCTTGGCACCGTAGCGGTCGACGAAGTACTCGCCCTGGAAGGCCATGCGGTCCTGGATCGCGATGCCGCCGCCGAGTGCCCGCACCCGCTCGATGTTGCGCGGGGTGATGGTCTCGGCGTGGTCGAAGAACCAGGGCAGGCCGTTGAACGGAATGTCGCGGTCGACCTTCTCGAACACGTCGAGCATCCGCGAGATCGATTCGTCGTAGGTGGCGTGCAGGCGGAACGGCCAGCGCTGCTCCACCAGGTGGCGGACCACAGGCTCCAGCTCCTGCTCCATGGTCTGCGGCAGGTCCGGGCGCGGTTCGAGGAAGTCCTCGAAGTCGGCGGCGGAGAACACCAGCATCTCGCCGGCGCCGTTATGGCGGAAGAAATCGCTGCCCTGGCCGTACTTGACGCTGCCGGTCCAGTTCTTGAAGTCGGCGAGTTCTTCCTTCGGTTTCTGGGTGAACAGGTTGTAGGCGATGCGTACGGTGAGCTGGCCCTGGTCGGCCAGTTCGCGAATCACCTGGTAGTCGTCCGGGTAGTTCTGGAAGCCGCCGCCGGCGTCGATCGCGCTGGTCAGGCCGAGGCGGTTGAGTTCGCGCATGAACTGGCGGGTGGAGTTGACCTGGTATTCCAGCGGCAGCTTCGGTCCCTTGGCCAGGGTGGCGTAGAGAATCATCGCGTTGGGCCGGGCGATCAGCATGCCGGTGGGTTCGCCGCTGCTGTCGCGGACGATCTCGCCGCCGGGCGGGTTGGGCGTGTCCTTGGTGTAGCCGACCACGCGCAGGGCGGCGCGGTTGAGCAGGGCGCGATCGTACAGGTGGAGGACGAACACCGGGGTGTCCGGCGCGGCCTTGTTCAATTCCTCCAGGGTCGGCATGCGCTTCTCGGCGAACTGGAACTCGTTCCAGCCGCCGACCACCCGCACCCACTGGGGGCTGGGCGTGCGTTCGGCCTGGTTCTTGAGCATGCGCAAGGCGTCGGCCAGGGAGGGCACGCCTTCCCAGCGCAGTTCCAGGTTGTAGTTGAGGCCACCGCGGATCAGGTGCAGGTGCGAGTCGTTGAGACCGGGGATCACGGTGCGCTTCTGCAGGTCGATCACCTGGGTGGCGCTGCCGCGATGGAGCATCGCCTCGGCGTCGTTGCCGACGGCAAGGAACTTGCCGTCCTTGATCGCCACGGCGGTGGCGGTGGGGTTGTCGCGGTCCACGGTGTGGAAGCGGCCGTTGTGCAGGATCAGGTCGGCGGTCATGGAACCTCCTGGGTTGCTTGCGGGAGAAAGGCTGGCGGCGTTGGCGAAGGGCAGGGCGGACCACAGGACTCCGGCGGCGCCCAGCACCGAACTGGTAGTGAGGAAATGGCGGCGGTCCTTGCTCGGCGGATCGTGGCTCATGGCGTGCTCCTGGCAGCGGGGCGGAATCGGTCAGCGAGGGCGGCGGCGAGAGAGGCCACCGGACAGGATAGGTGCGGCGGGAAACGTACGGGACGAAAGAGCGGTTTTCCCGAATGACGCATCCTCCTGCAAGCGCAACTTGCTGGTGGTCGATAGCAAGTAAGGCGCGAGACATGTCCTGAACTTCATGGGGGCTTTTTCTTATAGGGCGGACTGTCGATTCTGCTAGCTGGTAATCCTTTTTTTATTGTCTCTGTGTGCGCTTTTTGTATGGATGTGTCGAATATTTTGAATATCGCCGTTCAACTTTATCCAGGGCCGCAGTTCAGTGATTTATTTTCTCGAAAAGTTTGTTTTTTCCAATATTCATGCTTCATAGTCTGGCCGGCCACGGGAAATTATCTGTTGGCCTGCGTGCTGTTGTGCGCAACAGCTGGAATTCATCGTTCGTTGTCAGGAAACAATCATGAGCCACTATCTCGAAGTTCTAACTCCGCAGAACAGCCAGATCATCTTCATCGACCAGCAGCCACAGATGGCATTCGGCGTACAGTCCATCGATCGCCAGACGCTGAAGAACAACGTAGTGGGCCTGGCCAAGGCGGCGAAGGTATTCGACATCCCGGTCACCATCACCACGGTGGAAACCGACAGCTTCTCCGGCCCGACCTTTCCGGAGCTGCTGGCGGTGTTCCCCGAGCAGAAGATCCTCGAACGCACCTCGATGAACTCCTGGGACGACCAGAACGTGCGCGACTCGCTGGCCGCCGCGGGCCGCAAGAAGGTCGTGGTCGCCGGGCTGTGGACCGAGGTCTGCAACACCACCTTCGCCCTCTGCGCCATGCTCGAGGGCGGCTACGAGATCTACATGGTGGCCGATGCCTCGGGCGGCACCTCCAGCGACGCCCACAAGTACGCCATGGACCGCATGGTCCAGGCCGGCGTGGTACCGGTGACCTGGCAGCAGGTCCTGCTGGAGTGGCAGCGCGACTGGGCCCGCCGGGATACCTACGACGCCGTGATGGCCATCGCCAAGGAGCATTCCGGGGCCTACGGCATGGGCGTGGACTACGCCTACACCATGGTGCACAAGGCGCCCGAGCGGGTGACCCACGGCGAACGCATCGGCCCGAATCCGGCCAAGTGAATGCCGGCCGTGCCGCTCCGGTCCGCCGGGCGGCACGGCCGCGAAGGAGAACGAAGATGAAGCTCTACGTATTGTCGCTGGGCGCCGGACTGTTGGTGGGGATCGTCTACAGCCTGCTGCAGGTGCGTTCGCCGGCTCCGCCGCTGGTGGCGCTGGTGGGGTTGCTCGGCATCCTGCTCGGCGAGCAGGTCATCCCGGTCGGCAAGCAATTGCTCGGCGGTTGCGCGTTCGCCTCGGCCTGCGACAAGGCGGGTTCGGTCGGCCATGTGCTGGGGCAACTACCGGGTCGGCATCGCCTCGACCAGGCCGCTGGCCCGTCGGAAAAGGAAAAGGGTTGAGCGTTATATCATCGAGTAACAGCGCAGTAATCTGGTAGTTATCTTCGTCGGTTAGATTTCCCCGGAACGGCTCCCTCGGATTAATCTCTGGGGGAGCTTTCGTGCGTCGTTTTTCGCGTCGAGAGAAAAGTGTCACGAGATCATCAGGCGCATGGAATCAGGGGGAGTCATGACTGTTGCCATAGACAGAACAAAGGGCGACCAATCCACGCCAGGGAACATCATAAGGGGAGAAGGGTACGCCTTGATTCGCAATAGTGAGGCGACTCCCGATCCGGACAAGGTGATCCATATTCCTTGTGCCGATTCGTTTTCCGTCATCGTGCAGTTGCGCGATTTCAATTCCCATCGTCTCTGGAATGGAAACAAACTGGTTTTCGATGGCGGACATCCACGGAAAAGTATCTCCATCGCCTATCTTGGCGATGAAATAAAGTGCCAGCACCGGACAACTTACGACAATGTCCGCTTCATGTTGCCGCGCGCTTCGATAAAGGAGTTTCTCTACGAAGAAGGGCAACGCGCGTCCGCCGAGCCGGAGCGGATCATCGGTGTCGACGATCCGGTGGTCTATCACCTGGCGCTGGCGCTGCTGCCCAGCTTCGCCAGGGCGGGCGAGCGCAACGAACTGTTCATCGAGCAGGTCATGCTGGCGCTGTTGACCCACGTTCAGGATCGCTTCGCTTCGACCCAGGTCCCGGTCTGCACCGGCAAGGGCCTGGCGCCCTGGCAATTGCGCAGGGCCAAGGAGCTGATCGCCGGGCATCTGGCCGAGGGCGTGTCGGTGGCGCGCCTGGCCGAGGAGTGCGGGCTCTCGCGCAGCTATTTCACCAAGGCCTTCAAGTGCAGCACCGGTGTTTCGCCCCACGAATGGCTGATGCGCATGCGCGTCGACCGGGCCAAGGAGCTGATGCTGGGCAGCGACGAACCGCTTTCGCAGATCGGCGTCGCCTGCGGCTTTTCCGACCAGCCGCATTTCTCGCGGATCTTTCTCCGGCTGGCCGGCGCCTCGCCCTCGACCTGGCGTCGGGTCAAGCGGCAGCGCACCGACGCAGCGCTGTGAACCGCGACCGTGCGTGACGGACGGTACGGAAGCCGCCGGATGCTCGGCTAGAATGCCCTGGCTTCGGCGGTCGCCATCGGCCGCCCACTTCGCAACGGAACAGGGAATCGCAGATGAAAGCAGTACGCCAGGGTCGCGGCGTAACGGGGTTGCTCATGCTCCTGGCGCTGGCCGGGTGCAGTTCGCGGTCGGCGGAGCCGCCGCCGCCCAACCCCGACGAAGTACGGGCGAAGATCGTCCGCCTGATGCCGGCCACGGTGCGCGATCGCCAAGGGTGGGCCAGCGATATCTACGCGGCCTTTTCCGCCCAGCAGATCTACCCCAGCGACGAGAATCTCTGTGCGGTGCTGGCGGTGACCGAGCAGGAGTCCACCTACCAGGTCGACCCGCCGGTGGCCGGCCTGGGCAGGATCGCCACCCGCGAGGTCGAGCGTCGTGCCGGCAAGCTGCACGTGCCGGCGTTCCTGGTCAGCTCGGCGCTGAATATCAAGTCGCCCGATGGCCGCACCTACAGCCAGCGCCTGGCCGCGGCGCGCACGGAGAAGGAACTGAGCGAGACATTCGACGATTTCATCGCCATCGTGCCCATGGGCGGCAAGCTGTTCGGCGGCTTCAACCCGGTACACACCGGCGGGCCGATGCAGGTCAGCATCGCTTTCGCCGAGCAGCACGCGGACGGCTATCCCTATCCGCTGGACGGCAGCATCCGCCGCGAGGTGTTCAGCCGGCGCGGCGGCATGTATTTCGGCATCGCCCACCTGCTTGGCTATCCGGCGGACTACCCGGCGCCGCTGTACCGCTTCGCCGACTTCAACGCCGGCTGGTATGCCAGTCGCAACGCCGCGTTCCAGAGCGCGGTGAGTCGCGTCTCGGGGATTCCGCTGGCGCTGGATGGCGATCTGATCCGCTACGGCACGCGCACGCCGGGCTCCACCGAACTGGCCGTGCGCAGCCTCGGCAAGCGCCTGGACATGAGCGACGCGGCGATCCGCCGGGCGCTGGAGCAGGGCGACAGCCCGGAGTTCGCCGACAGCGCGCTGTACCGCAAGGTCTTCGCCCTGGCCGAAAGCGCCACCAGCAAGACATTGCCCCGCGCCGTGCTGCCGGGGATCACCCTGGAGAGCCCGAAGATCACCCGCAAGCTGACCACCGCCTGGTTCGCCAAGCGCGTCGACGAACGCTACCAGCGCTGCATGGCGCGCGTGCGGAAACGCTGAGTCCATCGTCGCGCGGGTCGAACCTGGCGCCGCCGCGGGAGTCTGCCGTCCTGTCAGCCAAGCTCATGGAGAAGCAGCGTATGAAGACCCGATACAGCGCCGAGGCACCGGCGCGCGACGAACTGGACCGGCTCGCCGGTCCGACGCTGGTGGAGTTCGGTACCGACTGGTGCGGCCATTGCCAGGCCGCCCAGCCGCTGCTGGCGGAAGTATTCAGCGACTATCCGGAGGTCGGCCACCTGAAGGTCGAGGACGGTCCCGGGCGCCGCCTGGGGCGCTCGTTCCAGGTCAAGCTGTGGCCGACCTTCGTCTTTCTTCGCGACGGCCGGGAGGTGGCGCGGGTGGTCCGCCCCGGCAGCGCCAGCGTGCTGGAAGAAGCGTTCGAGAGCCTGGTCGGCGAGGGCTGAGGACCCGGCCCGCGGGCCGGGCGGCGTTCAGGCCGGCATCGCGTGATCCACCTGTTCGCGGATCTCCTGGTAGCGCAGTTCCATCAGCTTGCGCTGCTCGCGCCGGGCCAGGGCCTGGGCGTAGCGGCGTTTCTCGATCGCGGTCTCCGGTTCCAGCGGACGCACCGCCACCGGCCGGCGCTGGTCGTCCATCGCCACCATGGTGAAGAAGCAACTGTTGGTATGGCGCACGGTGCGCTCGTGGATGTTCTCGGTCATCACCTTCACCCCGACCTCCATCGAAGTGCGCCCGGTGTAGTTCACCGAGGCGAGGAAGGTCACCAGTTCGCCGACATGGATCGGCTCGCGGAAGATCACCTGATCCACCGACAGGGTCACCACGTAGCGTCCGGCGTAGCGCTTGGCGCAGGCAAAGGCCACTTCGTCGAGGAGCTTGAGCAGCGCGCCGCCGTGGACGTTGCCGGAGAAGTTCGCCTTGTCGGGGGTCATGAGCACGCTCATGGTCAGTTGGTAGCTGCCAGGTTCCATCGTTCACCTATCACGCAAGTTGGTCACGGGCCATTGCAGTGGGCCGGCGGCCGCTCTGCGGCGGCCTCTGGCGATAGGGTAGGGAGAAACGCCGGCGCGATTAGCACCGCAGTCGACAATGGTGTTTTCCGCGAAACGGGCTTGCGGCGCCGCTCCGTATGCGCCAAGGGCTAGTCGCGGGAGCCGCCGCGTCCTTCCCGGCTGGCATCCATCCAGCGCAGCACTTCTTCGCCGAACTCCGGTGGCGCGATACGCCCCACCCGGCGTACCAGGTCGAGGATGGTCTGCTGGGCCAGCGCTTCTTCCATGCGCTTCTGCGCGGTGAGCATCACCGCGTGGATCGAGCAGGTGTTGCGGGTCGCCCAGGAAGGCGGGTTGCCTTCGAAGATCGCGCAGCGCTCGCGGACCTCGCGGCATTCGAAGATCGATTTGTCGCCGTCGATGGCGCGGACCACGTCGAGCACGCTGATTTCGTTGGCCGGCCGTGCCAGGCGGAAGCCACCGCGCACGCCTTCGGTGGCAGCCACCAGGCCGGCCTTGGCCAGGCGGGTGAAGACCTTGGCCAGCAGTTCCGGCGGCACGCCCTGCAACTCGGCGAGGGTGCGTACGCTGGACTCGCGGCTGTCGCCTTTCTCGTCGGCGAGGAACAACAGGCAGTGGATGCCGTATTCGACGCCGGCGCTATAGAGAGCCATCACTAACTCCGATAGAAATATTCGCAATATTCTGCGCGGTTTTCAGGTCGCTCACAAGGACAGGTCGTTCGCTGTCTTCCGCCTCGAAGCGCTCTATCTCCGATCCTTTTCGTATGTTTTCGACGTCTTTTCCTCTCTTTCACGGCGAGGGGCGATTGCCTGTCGGAACGCTTTTCGGGGATTGATCTTCTTAACTACGACAAATATAGTCGTAGTTACGGAGAGGCTTTTCTCCGGATATCCCGTCCTTTCCCTCCAGGAGCCCCCAATGAAACAACGTATCCTGATCGTCGGTGCCGGATTCGCCGGCATGTGGAGCGCGCTGAGCGCAGTGCGCCAGCTCGACCGCCAGGGCCGCGACGACGTCGAGGTCGCGGTGCTCGCGCCGCAGCCCGAGCTGCGCATCCGCCCGCGTTTCTACGAGCCTGACGTGCAGCGCATGGCGGCGCCGCTGGGCGAATTGTTCGCCGCGGTCGGCGTGCGTTTCGTGCAGGGCAGCGCGCAGCGCATCGACGTGGCCGGCAAGTGGGTGGAGTACCGCGATGCCGAGGGCACGCTGGCGCAACTGGACTACGACCGCCTGGTGCTGGCGGCCGGCAGCGGCGTGTGGCGTCCGGCGAGTGTCGTCGGCATCGACGCTGCCTTCGATGTCGACCAGTTGGAAGACGCCCTGCGCCTAGAGGCACACCTGCATGCCCTGCGCGACTTGCCGGATTCACCGGCACGCAACACCGTGGTGGTCGCCGGCGGCGGCTTCACCGGCATCGAGACCGCCACCGAGATGCCGGCGCGCCTGCGGGCGATCCTCGGCGAGAAAGCGGCGCTGCGAGTGATCGTGGTCGACCGCGGCGCCGCCATCGGCGCATCGATGGGCGCGGACCTGAGCGGCTTGATCGCCGAGGCCTCGGCGGAACTGGGCGTGGAGTGGTGCCTGGGGCGTTCGGTGGCGGCGGTGGATGCCGAGGGCGTGACGCTCGACGACGGCCAGCGGATCGAGGCGAAGACCGTGGTCTGGACCGTGGGCGTGCGGGCCAGCACCCTGACCGGGCAGATTCCGGGCGAGCGCGATGCCCAGGGTCGCCTGCATGTCGACCGCAACCTCAAGGTGCTCGGTCTCGACGATGTCTACGCCACCGGCGACGTGGCCCGCGCGGCTACCGACGACCTCGGCAACCATGCCCTGATGACCTGCCAGCACGCCATCGCCCTGGGTCGCTCGGCCGGCAATAACGTGGCCGCCGACCTGCTCGGCGTCGAGCCGATTCCCTACAGCCAGGTGAAGTACGTGACCTGTCTCGACCTCGGCGGCTGGGGCGCGGTGTTCACCGAGGGCTGGGACCGCCAGGTACGGTTCGTGCGCGAGGAGGGCAAGAAGATCAAGACCGAGATCAATGGCGTGTGGATCTACCCGCCGGCGGCGGACCGCGCCGTGGCGCTGGCGGCGGCCGACCCGCTGATTCCGGTGGTGGCCTGAATCCTGGCCGGACGGGGCTGGAGGAGGCGCTCGCCTACTGGGCTGGCGCCGTCTCCGCAGCCATGAGCTTGAGGCTTTGCTCCAGCACCTTGGCGAACGTGTCCGGTGGGACATCCGCGCGACCCAGTTGTTCAAGGAATGCAGCGGTCGCGGTAGAAACGTCCTGCGCCGAGGCTTGCTCATGGTCTTCGCGGGCAACCCGTACCAGCAACCAGGAGCCGCCTCGATAGAGTTGCATGGTCTTCGCTTCGACCAGCAGGGGATTGTGGGACCCGGTGGACACTGTCAACTGCCCGAAGGCCGGCAGGCGGTCACGCTGCTCCATTCTCACGAAGGCGTAGTACCCCTCGCGCAAGGGAGCCCGGCTGCTGATGCTGGTCCCGTTGCGTGGCTGCGTATCCGTTTTCCGCGTGCGTCCCTGGTACGGCGGATCGAACTCCATCTGGTAGCGAAGTTCGACGTCGTCGCCGTTGGCGCTGAGCAGCGCGTCGCCGAGGCTGTTCAGCAGATTGAGAACCGGCGTGCCGGGGGCGTAGGAGGCGCTGCCGACCTTGGCCAGCTCCTGCAGGAGCTTGCGGCTCTGTTTGTTCTCGTTCTCGTCCAGTTCGAGTATCGCCAGGTCGACGAAGAAGGTCCCGCCGTCGTAGGTCTTCGGACCGTAGATCGGGATGTTGAGCGCGTTGATCAATTGGCCGCTCTCGCGGATGTCCTCGTTGTAATAGACAACCCGGCCGTTGCGCTTGATGTCGGCGGGATTGAAGCTGAGGCCGTTGGAGGTCGCACCGCGTTCGCCGGCACTGGCGGTGATGGCGATCTCGCCCTGAGTGCTGCGCGCATTGTCGAACAGGCTGCCGTCGCCACCGGTGCAGAGGCTGGATTCCTTGTTGCCGCTCGCCAGAAGGTCGCCATTGCCTTTCTCCTCGCGAAAATCGCAGAGGTAGGCCGCGATCAGCTTGATCGACAGGGCTTCGCCCTTTTCGATGGCGGTCGTCGAGTTGCGTCCGGACGGTAGGAAGATGCTGCTCATCGCACGCTTGTCCGGGCTGTGCGCTACCTGTGTCGCCCCCTCGTTATGTTGCAGGCTGCTGGAGCAACCGCCGACCAGCAGCAGGCTGATGGCGTAGAGAGTATTGCCGCGTCCTTTGCCGTTCATGTCGTCCTTCCTGATTCGATGCCTCTTCTGTTTGCAACGCTAGATCAGATTCGAGTGATGGCAAGTTGGCATTGCTGGCAGGATTCCTGCGCTGCTCATGTGAGCGGGGCTTGAGGGGTGGGAGAGCCGGGGATCGCGAGGACAAAAGGCTTCGGGATAGCTCCTCTTCCCAACGCCGCAGAGGGTTGCAGTGGAGGCGTTTCCGGGGTCGGTGTCCGGAGGACGCAGCCCTTTCGGTAGGACGAAGAGCCGCCAGGCGGTTGTCCTTCAATCCGACCTTCTCTCGCGGGCGGAAGAAAGGGACGGCGTAAGCGTAAAGGGCTCCTGGGAGCGTGCGCCTTCAGCGCTGGCGTTCCACCGCCGGACGGGCGAGCAGAAGGCGCAACGAGGCCCCCAGCGTTTCGCCATGACCCAGGCCGTCGAGCGGCTGGAAGTCCAGCGTGAGCCCGGCAACCCGGCGCAGGTCATCTACCAGCCGCGCCATCGCCTGGCCCGGCTCGGCTTTCAGCGAGCCGCGCGGGCTGGCCGGTTCGGCGCTGCCGCGCCAGAGCAGGAGTTCCGCGCGCTTTCCGCGCAGGCGCTGTTCGAGCCCCGCTCGTTCGCCGAGGATCGCCCCGTCGCGCCACCACAGCGACGGGCTGGCCGCGGCGTAGCGGGCGAACTCGCCGGGACGGGTGAACAGTGCGTGGAGCACCAGCAAGCCGCCGTAGGAGTGTCCCCAGAGGGTTTGTCGCGCGGTGTCCAGGGGCGCCTGCGCCGCCACGGCCGGGCGCATGCCGTCGCGCAGCAGGTCGAGGAAGGCGTCGGCGCCACCGCTGGGCAGGCCGTTGAGCGGGTCGCGCTGATCGGCCTGGCCGGGACTCGCGGGGGTGTAGTCGAAGGTACGCCCGGCGCGGTCGATGCGCAGCGGCGTGCGGTAGCCGATGGCGACCAGCAGCGGTGCGTCGCCGTCGGCCAGGCGTCTCAGGGTTGACTCGTCGAGGGCGCCGACGGCGGCGTTGCCGTCGAGCATCCAGACCACCGGGTAGCCGGCGGCGGGCGGTGCCTGCAGCGGTCGGCCGAGCCACAGCCGGTAATGCCGCTGGCCATCGACGGAGTCCAGGTCCACGGCGCTGAAGCGATAGGGCAGGTCCTGGCGTTGCAGCAGGCTGCGGTCCATGGTCGCCTCGGGGTCCGGTTGCGCCAGCGGCGCGCCGCCGGGCAGGGCCGCCGCCAGGGCGAGGCCCAGGGCGGCGACGAGCAGGGAGGTTCTCATCAGGCTTTCTCGTTATGGCTCAGAACGACGCGGTCAGGCTGGTATAGAAGGTCCGTCCGGGCTCGTTGTAGGTCGCCGCGCCGGCCCCGTCGATGCCGACCACGCCCTGGGCATTGCCGGCGCGGAACAGGCGCTTGTCGAACAGGTTGTCGACGCCGGCGCCGAGGCTCAGGTTCTTGCTCAACCGATAGGTGCCGCCGAGGCCGGCGATGGCGTAGGGCGAGAGCTGGTCGTTGGCGCTGCCGGCGACACGGTCGCCGTGATAGTCGTATTTCTTCGGCTTCTGCTTGCCGTACCAGGTGACCGTGGCTTGCAGCGAGAGGTCGTCGGTGGCCTGCCAGTCGAGCATCGAGTTGAGGGTGTAGCGCGGCGTCACCGAGAGCACGTCGCCGGTTTCCTTGTTCTTCGATTGCAGCATGTAGGTGAAGTTGTTGCTCCACTTCAGGCCGTCGGCCAGGGGCAGGGTCAGGGTGCCTTCGAGGCCCTCGACCACCGCCTTGGGCACGTTCTCCCACTGGTAGATCGCCGCGTTGGCGTAGTCGCCCTTGCCGCCGCTGGCGTGGTCGACCGGTGACAGGCCGGATTCGATCTTGTTCTTGTAGTCGTTGCGGAAGTAGGTCAGCCCCGCTACCAGGCCGTCGTGGCTGTACTCGATGCCCAGTTCCTTGTTCACGCTGGTCTCGGCCTTGAGGCCGTCGTTGCCGCGCAGGTAGCAACTGGTGCTTTGCCCGTAGCAACCCTGGCCACGGCTGTAGAGCAGGTAGTCGGGGTTCAGCTGGTACAGGTTGGGGGCCTTGTAGGCGCGGGCGATACCGGCCTTCAGGGTGACCCGCTCGGTGAGCGCGTGGGACAGGTTCAGCGATGGGCTCCAGTTGTCGCCGACGATGTCGTGGTGGTCCCAGCGCAGGCCTGGGGTGAGCATGGTGCCGGGCATCAGCTCGATGTTGTCCTCGGCGAACAGCGAGAAGATCCGCGCCGAGGAACTGCTGCTGCGGTTCTTTCCGGCGAGACCGGGGATCGAGCCGCCTTCCTCGGTGTTCTGGGTGTTGGAGCTGGGGTCGTCGAGCTTCTGCTCGGTCCACTCGCTGCCGAGGGTCAGGGTCTGCTCGTAGCCCAGGTGCAGCGGCAGGTTGACCTCGCCGTGGGCGGTCAGGTCGCGCAGGGTGGCGGTGTAGAAGCCGGCGTTGTTGGGGTCGAAGATACCTTCGGTGCCGCCGGCCAGGCCTTCGTTGATCCGGCTGTTGCGGGTCTTCTCGTACTGCAGGTAGGCCAGCGAGCTGCCGAAGTCCCATTCGCCGCGATGGGTGACCGAGTAGGTCTCGCGGTACATGCGGTTGGTCTCGTGGCCGAGCATCTGCTTCACGTAGTTGTTGCTGTTGGTGTTCTGCGTGTCGCCGGTGTAGATGTTGCCCTGGCGGCTGAAGCCGGCCTCGAACTCGAGGGTCTGCTCGGGCGTCAGGCGCCAGCTGAGCAGCCCGTCGATGTCCTTGTTGCGCACGCCTTCGCGACCGGCGGGGAGGGTGCCGGCCTGCTTGCCGGTGCGGTTGGATTCGTGGCCGGCGTTGATGTCCCAGTCGTCCGAGTCGGTCTTGGCGATGTTGCCGTAGACGCGGTAGCTGAGGTTTTCCGTGAGCGGCCCGTTGAGACCGAAGCTCATCCGTTCGCTGGCGCCTTCGGCCTTGTGTTGCGGGAAATTGCTGTAGACGCTGAGATTACCGTGGGTTTCCGCGCCGGCCTGCTTGGTGATGATGTTCACCACGCCGCCCGCCGCGCCGTTGCCGTAGCGCGCCGCCGCCGGGCCGCGGATCACTTCGATGCGCTCGACCTGGTCGGCCGGCACCCAGTTGGTGTCGCCGCGGCTGTCGCGCTCGCCGCGCCAGCCGTAGCGCACCGAGTTGCGCGAGCTGACCGGCTTGCCGTCGACCAGGATCAGGGTGTTCTCCGGGCCCATGCCGCGGATGTCGATCTGCCGGTTGTTTCCACGCTGGCCGCTGGAGCTGTTGCCGGTCAGGTTGACCCCCGGCATGGTCCGGATGATCTGCGACAGGTCGTTGCTCGGCGGTCGCTTGGCGATGTCCTCGGCGGTGATGATGGAAACCCCCGGCGCCTGCTTGGTTTCCTCCTGGGCGGTGGCGACCACGGTCTGCTCGCCCAGCTCGATGACGGAGCCGTCGCCCTGGCCGGCGGCGTGTACGGCGTTGGCGAGCAGGCAACTGGACAGCAGCAGGAAGGGAACGGCGGGAAGGGCGCGTGAGGACATCGGTGATCTCCGGGCAATGCAGCGAAATGCAAGAGATCACAAATGATATTGATTGTTATTTGAGAGTAAAGCGCATTAACTTTCTAAACACTTCGCCCTCAGGCGGCCGCCGGCAGCCACAGGTGCAGGCACAATCCGGGCTTGCCGTTGCTGGCCCAGAGCCGGCCGCCCTGTAGCTCGATGGCGCGCCGGGCGATCGCCAGGCCGAGGCCGAAACCTTCGCCGGCGCTATCGTCCAGGCGCTGGTAGGGGAGGAAGATGCGTTCCAACTGGTCTTCCGCCACGCCAGGGCCCTGGTCCTGCAGGCGCAGGTGCCAGAAGTCGCCCTCGCGCTCGCCGTCGAGGCTGACCGTGCCGTCCTCGGGCGAGTGACGGATGGCGTTGCGCAGGAGGTTTTCCATGGCCTGGGCCAGGCTGTCCAGGTGTACCTCGACGCGACAGTCGACGCCCAAGCGGCAGGGTAGCCGCGCCGGGTCCCAGCCGCTTTCGAAACAGGCGTCATCGCGCAGCGCTTCCCACACCGACAGCGCCAGCACCGGCTCGGTGGGCAGTTGCGGGCGCTCGGTGTCCATCCAGGCGAGGTCGAGGGTGTCTTCCAGCAGTCGTTGCATGTCGCCGATTTCGCGATCCAGGCGCTGGCGCAACTGTTCCGGCGGTAGCTCGCTGTCGTGGGCGATGCGCAGGCGCGCCAGCGGCGTGCGCAGTTCGTGGGACAGGGTGCGCAGCAGCAGGCGCTGCTGGGCGAGACTCAGGCGCAGGCGCTCGGCCATGTGCTCCAGGGCCTGGGCCAGCTCGCCCAGTTCGTCGCGGCGGGCCGCCAGCGGTGCGGCGAGGGGAGTGCTTTCCAGTTCGTCGGCGCGCAGGGCGTCGGCGCGATCGCGCAAGCGGTTCAGCGGCACCACCAGGTGGCGATAGAGCAGCAGGCCGAGCAGGGCGGCCAGCAGGGTCGGGACTATGCCGTGGGTGACCAGGTGGGTCCAGGGGGTCAGCCCGCCGGGCAGCAGGCGCTCCGGTAACTGGATTACCAGCCGGCCCTGCTCGGGATGTCCGGGGAACTCGATGCTGACGTACGGCAGTTCGTCCTGCAGGCGCCGGCTCATCGGCCAGTCGAGCTTGCGCATGAAGGTCAGGTGGCTCGACTCCTCGGCGCTTAGCGGCGTGCTGCCGAGGCTTTCCAGGTGCGGTCCGACCAGCGCCACCCAGGTATCTTCCTTCGCCGACAGTTCCTTGCGGAAGCGTTCGGCGCCCGCGGCACCCTCGCTGCGCCAGGCATCCTCCGCCTGCCGCGCGTAGTCCGCCAGGTAGCTGCGGTCGGCCGGGGCGAGGAAGTAGGTGCTGCGCTCCACCGACAGGCCCCAGGTGTAGATCAGCCAGGTCAGCAGCAGGCAGAAGCCGACCTGCAGCAGCGCCAGTTTCCATAACAGCGGGTGCCTGCGCATCAGGGGTGTTCCGTCTCCACCAGTAGGTAGCCCTGGCCGCGTACCGCCTGGATCTGCAGGTGACGGACGGCGACCGCGGCGAGTTTGCGCCGCAGGTTGCAGACGTGCACGTCGAGACCGCGGTCGAGGCGCGTGTAGCTGCGGTGCAGCACGCTCCGGTAGAGGAACGGCTTGCTCAGCGCCTCGCCAGCGTGTTCGCGGAGCGTCGCCAGGAGGCGGTACTCGGATGGCGTCAGCCCCGCCGGAAGGCCCTGGTGGAGCACATCCTGGGCCTGGTCGTCGAACACCAGCCGGGTATCCCGCCGCTGCGCCGACGGCAGGCGGTCCAGTCGTACGCGGCGCAGCAGGGCGTCGGTGCGGGCATCCAGCTCGGCCAGGCTGAACGGCTTCGGCAGGTAGTCGTCGGCGCCGCGGGTGAAGCCGCTGATGCGATCCTGTTCGGCGCCCAGGGCCGACATCAGCATCACCGGCGTGGCCTGCTCGCGGCGCAGCGACTCCAGCAGGGCCAGGCCGTCGAGGCCGGGTAGCATGATGTCCAGCAACACCAGGTCGAACGCTTCGCGCCCGGCGGCTTCCAGTCCGTGCGAGCCATCGCCGCAGACGGTTACGCGGAAGCCGCGCCGGCGGAAATGCGCGTCGAGATCCTCGCGTAGGCGCGGGTCGTCTTCGACCAGCAGCAGGCGGGGAGATGGGATTGAAATATGAGAATGATTCACGTTCGTGAATATCTCATTTTTGCCGGGTATCGGGCAATGGGCCAATGCGCCGCAGCGTGCTCGGAGCGGAAATACTTTTCGACAAAGCCGTCGTTGCTTCGGCTTTGGTTCTGGCTTAGGGTCGGCGGGTCCGCAGGAGGCGGGCAGGAGTGTCGTGGCTATTGGCCAGCCTTTCGCGACGGCACTGGGTTGTACGATCATCTGGCGCGCTGCTGGCGCGTTGTTCGGGCCGCCCGCCGCAGGTGACTATCAAGGAAGATTCCCCATGCTGTTCTCCCAACACACCCGCCTGGTACACGTGGACTCCCCGCTGGGACCCGAGGTCCTGCAACTGCAACGGCTGGAGGGTCGCGAAGAGCTGGGCCGGCTGTTCAGCCACGAGCTCGAACTGGTCTCGAGCAATCCCGCCTTGCCTCTGGATGCCCTGTTGGGCAAGCCGATGAGCCTCGCGCTGGAACTCCCCGGCGGCAGCCGGCGGTATTTCCACGGCATCGTCGCGCGCTGTAGCCAGGGCGCCGGCGCCGGCCAGTTCGCCAGCTACCAGGTCACCCTGCGGCCCTGGCTGTGGCTGCTGACGCGCACCTCCGACTGCCGCATCTTCCAGAACCAGAAGGTCCCGGACATCATCAAGCAGGTGTTCCGCGACCTTGGCTTCTCCGACTTCGAGGACGCCCTGAGCCGCTCCTACCGCGAGTGGGAATACTGTGTGCAATACCGCGAGACCAGCTTCGATTTCGTCAGCCGGCTGATGGAGCAGGAAGGCATCTACTACTGGTTCCGCCACGAAAAGAAGCGCCACATCCTGGTGCTCTCCGATGCCTACGGCGCGCACCACAGCCCGGCCGGCTACACCAGCGTGCCCTATTACCCGCCGAGCCTCGGCCATCGCGAGCGCGACCACTTCTTCGACTGGCACATGGCGCGCGAGGTCCAGCCCGGCTCGCTGAGCCTCAACGACTACGACTTCCAGCGTCCCGGCACCCGCCTGGAAGTGCGCTCCAATGTCGGGCGCGCCCATGCCGCGGCCGACTACCCGCTCTACGACTACCCTGGCGAGTATGTGCAGAGCCAGGACGGCGAACACTATGCACGGACCCGCATCGAGGCGATCCAGACCCAGTACGAGCGAGTTCGCCTGCGGGGATGCGCCAGGGGTATCGGGGCGGGCCATCTGTTCCACCTGAGCAACTACCCGCGCCTGGACCAGAACCGCGAATACCTGGTGGTTGGCGCCGAGTACCGGGTAGTCCAGGAACTCTACGAGACCGGTAATGGCGGGGGCGGCGCGCAGTTCGAGAGCGAGCTGGACTGTATCGACGCCGGCCAGGCTTTCCGCCCCTTGCCGTCGACCCCGGTGCCGGTGGTGCGCGGCCCGCAGACTGCGGTGGTGGTCGGGCCCAAGGGCGAGGAGATCTGGACCGACCAGTATGG
>NZ_JBQENS010000046.1:0-48624 GCF_052044465.1 Pseudomonas sp. 22490
TCCGCTGCTATAGTGCAGTCGGCTTCTGACGTTCAGTGCAGCCGTCTTCTGAAAACGACAAAGGCCGCGCCGCTTCGTCAGAATAGAGTCATCTTTCGCATTGTTTGACACATGCCCGCGAAGGTTATAGATTTCAGCCTGACAGAAACGGGGTTTGAGGCGCAACGGAACAGAAAGTGCACATAAGCCGCCTTCAACCAAGGAGACATCGTGCAGGGGCACCGCATCGGCTACGTCCGGGTCAGCAGCTTCGACCAGAACCCGGAACGCCAACTGGAACAGACCCAGGTGAGCAAGGTGTTCACCGACAAGGCATCCGGCAAGGACACCCAGCGCCCCCAGCTCGAAGCGCTGCTGAGCTTCGTCCGCGAGGGCGACACGGTGGTGGTGCACAGCATGGATCGCCTGGCCCGCAACCTCGACGACCTGCGCCGCTTGGTGCAGAAGCTGACCCAGCGCGGCGTACGCATCGAGTTCTTGAAGGAGGGGCTGGTATTCACCGGCGAGGACTCGCCGATGGCCAACCTGATGCTGTCGGTAATGGGGGCCTTCGCTGAGTTCGAGCGCGCTCTGATCCGTGAGCGGCAGCGCGAGGGTATCGCCCTGGCCAAGCAGCGCGGCGCGTACCGGGGCCGCAAGAAGGCCCTGTCCGACGAGCAGACTGTTACCCTGCGGCAGCGGGCGGCGGCAGGTGAGTCCAAGGCGCAGCTCGCCCGCGAGTTCAACATCAGCCGCGAAACTCTCTACCAGTACCTCCGCACGGACGACTGACACATGCCGCGTCGCTTGATCCTCTCGGCCACGGAGCGGGACACCCTGCTCGCGCTGCCGGAAAGCCAGGATGACCTGATCCGCTACTACACCTTCAACGATTCCGACCTGTCACTGATCCGCCAGCGGCGCGGCGACGCCAACCGTCTGGGCTTTGCGGTGCAACTCTGCCTGCTGCGCTACCCCGGCTATGCGTTGGGCACTGACAGCGAGCTGCCCGAACCGGTCATCCTGTGGGTGGCCAAGCAAGTCCAGACCGATCCGGCGAGTTGGACGAAGTACGGCGAGCGCGATGTGACCCGTCGCGAGCACGCCCAGGAACTGCGCACCTACCTTCAACTGGCCCCGTTCGGCCTGTCCGACTTCCGCGCCCTGGTGCGCGAGCTGACCGAACTGGCCCAGCAGACCGACAAGGGCTTGCTGCTGGCCGGCCAGGCGCTGGAGAGCCTGCGGCAGAAGCGACGCATCCTGCCGGCGTTGAGCGTGATCGACCGGGCTTGCTCGGAGGCCATTGCACGGGCCAATCGGCGGGTCTACCGCGCCCTGGTCGAACCTCTCACCGACTCGCATCGGGCCAAGCTGGACAAGTTGCTTAAGCTCAAGGCCGGCAGCAGCATCACCTGGTTGACCTGGCTGCGGCAGGCACCGCTGAAACCCAACTCCCGCCACATGCTTGAGCACATCGAACGGCTGAAGACATTTCAGCTGGTGGACTTGCCCGAAGGCCTTGGCCGGCACATCCACCAGAACCGCCTGCTCAAGCTGGCCCGCGAGGGTGGGCAGATGACGCCCAAAGACCTTGGCAAGTTCGAGCCGCAGCGACGTTATGCGACCCTGGCCGCCGTGGTACTGGAGAGCACTGCAACCGTGATTGATGAGCTGGTGGATCTGCACGACCGCATCCTGGTCAAGCTGTTCAGCGGCGCGAAACACAAGCATCAGCAGCAGTTCCAGAAGCAGGGCAAGGCGATCAATGACAAAGTGCGCCTGTACTCCAAGATCGGCCAGGCGCTGCTGGAAGCAAAGGAAAGCGGCAGCGATCCCTACGCCGCCATCGAGGCGGTGATTCCCTGGGACGAGTTCACCGAGAGCGTCAGTGAGGCCGAGCTGCTGGCCCGGCCGGAGGGCTTCGACCACCTGCACCTGGTCGGCGAGAACTTCGCCACCCTGCGCCGCTACACGCCGGCCCTGCTGGAGGTACTGGAGCTGCGCGCCGCCCCGGCCGCGCAAGGCGTGCTGGCAGCCGTGCAGACCCTGCGCGAGATGAACGCCGACAACCTGCGCAAGGTGCCGGCCGATGCCCCCACTGCCTTCATCAAGCCGCGCTGGAAGCCGCTGGTGATCACCCCGGAAGGCCTCGACCGGCGCTTCTACGAAATCTGCGCGCTGTCCGAGCTGAAGAACGCCCTGCGCTCCGGCGACATCTGGGTCAAGGGCTCGCGGCAGTTCCGCGACTTCGACGACTACCTGTTGCCGGCCGAGAAGTTCGCCGCGCTCAAGCGGGAACAGGCCCTGCCGAAGGCGATCAACCCGAACAGCGACCAGTACCTGGAAGAGCGCTTGCAGCTGCTGGACGAGCAGTTGGCCACTGTCGCCCGCCTGGCCAAGGACAACGAGCTGCCCGATGCCATCCTCACCGAGTCCGGCCTGAAAATCACCCCGCTAGATGCGGCGGTGCCGGATCGGGCGCAGGCGCTGATCGACCAGACCAGTCAGTTACTGCCGCGCATCAAGATCACCGAACTGCTGATGGACGTGGACGATTGGACGGGCTTCAGCCGCCACTTCACCCACTTGAAGGACGGGGCCGAGGCCAAAGACCGGACGTTGCTGCTGTCCGCGATCCTCGGTGATGCAATCAACCTCGGACTGACCAAGATGGCCGAGTCGAGCCCCGGCCTGACCTACGCCAAGCTGTCCTGGCTACAAGCCTGGCATATCCGCGATGAAACCTATTCGGCGGCCTTGGCCGAGCTGGTCAATCACCAGTACCGCCATGCCTTCGCTGCCCATTGGGGCGACGGCACCACCTCATCCTCCGATGGCCAGCGCTTCCGCGCTGGCGGCCGGGGTGAGAGCACCGGGCACGTCAACCCGAAGTACGGCAGCGAGCCAGGACGGCTGTTCTACACCCACATCTCCGACCAATACGCGCCGTTCAGCACACGCGTGGTGAATGTCGGCGTCCGAGATTCCACCTATGTGCTCGACGGCCTGCTGTATCACGAGTCCGACCTGCGGATCGAGGAGCACTACACCGACACGGCCGGTTTCACCGATCACGTCTTCGCCCTGATGCACCTGCTGGGCTTCCGCTTCGCGCCACGCATCCGCGACCTCGGCGAAACCAAACTGTACGTGCCGCAGGGCGTGCAGGCCTACCCGACGCTGCGCCCGCTGATCGGTGGCACCCTGAACATCAAGCACGTGCGCGCTCATTGGGACGACATCCTGCGCCTGGCCAGCTCGATCAAGCAGGGCACCGTTACCGCCTCGCTGATGCTGCGCAAGCTCGGCAGCTATCCGCGTCAGAACGGCCTGGCTGTCGCCCTGCGCGAACTGGGCCGGATCGAACGCACGCTGTTCATCCTGGACTGGCTGCAAAGTGTTGAACTGCGCCGCCGCGTGCATGCCGGCCTGAACAAAGGTGAGGCGCGCAACTCGCTGGCCAGGGCGGTGTTCTTCAACCGCCTTGGGGAAATCAGGGATCGGAGCTTCGAGCAGCAGCGCTACCGGGCCAGCGGCCTCAACCTGGTGACGGCGGCTATCGTGCTGTGGAACACGGTGTACCTGGAGCGCGCCATCCAGGGGTTGGTCGAGGCCGGCAAGCCGGTGGACGGCGAGCTGCTGCAATTCCTGTCGCCGCTGGGCTGGGAGCACATCAACCTAACCGGCGATTACGTCTGGCGGCAGAGCCGCAGACTGGAAGACGGGAAGTTTCGGCCCCTACGGATGCCCGGAAAACCTTAGCGTACGATTTTTTCCGAATTCTGCGGGCTCCCCTTACAGCCGTCCCCGAAACAACCGCAAAGCGCGCCTAACCCAAGACTCTAATATCCTGACATGCGCTGAGGTGGGTACCCAGGCGCGCCGGCATTACCGGGTCGACCAACCTCCGGCCAAGACAGCACCTTTGTCTCTCTTCCCGCGGGGGTTGGCAGCGCAGTTCGTTTGATGCGTCAACAGCTTTGCCTGCATTCCGTGACCCAATCATCCATCTCGCAGGTCGCGGAGATGCTGCCGGTCGGCCCACGGCACAGTGTCCGCCGAACTATAGCGAGGGAGCGAATGTGCTCCTGAATTTTTGCATGCACCTATTGACATTCCCACGATGGGAAGCTCGATAGTTTCGACATTCCATCCTCAACCCCAAGGAGAAATCCCATGACCACCTTTGAAGTCAAAGACATGACCTGCGGCCACTGTGTCAGCACCATCACCAAGGCGCTGAAGTCGGTCGACGAACAGGCCCAGTTCACCATCGACCAGGCCAGCCAGCGGGTCACGATCGAGTCGAGTACGGCCGACCCGCAGACGCTTCGCGATGCCATCGCCGAGGCTGGCTACACGCCCGTTTCGGTCGAGGCAGGCGCACCCAAGTCGGACGATCAGGCGAAGACCTGCTGCGGCCGCGGCCAGTGATCCCAGCCGTCGCGCCACGTGGCAAATGCCGCCACGTGGCGAGGCATGACGGCCTTGAGGTATTCACCGCACCGGGTCAGCTTCGCCGGAACCGATTCAATCGGTTTGCCGCGTCCTTGCAGTGCCTTGCGGTTGCAGGCACAGGTAAGGATTATTCGGCGGACTTTCTTCAAACAGGCAGGTAGGGTCTTGCAGTAGGTAACCATGCAGCCGCCGGGACTTGCGTGGCCCCGTCACCTCGCAGGTCCAGATGTTCAGGCCGCTGGGCTGCTTACGGTGCAACTGCAGCTTCTCGAACCGTTTCTGGACCCATTGCCAGTCGGTCACATCGTCCTGCTTAGCGAGCATTGCGACCTGCAGGAACTCCTGGGCGTAGCGCTGGAACAGGCCAGGGCTGACCAAGTAGGCGGTGCCATCGACTGTGTGCACCAACGCCTTGGCATCGTTGATGATGAGCCGGCGGGCGTTGACGCCAGCCCGCAGCCACGCCATGAAGTGCTCCCCAGAAGGCGTGGTCTCGGGCGGCGTGGCCAGCTGCGGTTCGATGGCGGTCTCCGGTGTCGCCGTGGGTTGCAGGACGGGTGCTTCAGAGACCGGTGGCTCGCCGGCGGGCGTTTCGTCGACGCCGAACATCGACAGCACATCAGCAAGCGGGTCGGCCTGCGCCGGGGGCCGTGATGCAGTGGTCGGCGGAGCCGAAGCGATCGCGGGGGCATGAGCGGGCGCAGTCGCAGTCGCGGCCTCGGGTCCAGCGGCAGGAACATCGTCCCCAGACGACACACTCTCCTCTACGACCACGTTGCCGACGAAGGGCTCGGGGCGCTCGGCCGCTTCCCAGATCAGCGCGGGCGACAGGCGCAGGAAGGTAAAGCTGTGGCTCCAACCCGCGCCGCTGGTGACGGTGGCCTTCCAGATAGCCTTGCCGTCCGGGGTCGGCTGCGCGATGCCGTGGTCTTGCAGCACGGTAAAAACCGCGGTGTTGTTCGATGGAATTCCGTCGATGCCCTGCGACAGCAGGTAGGCACGCAGCTTGTCGGAAACCGTCTTGCTGACGAGCCACAAGCTGTCCTGTGTCAGCCATCCATCCGAGGCCTGGGGCTGGTTGAGCTTCAGCTCCTGGCGCAGCAGATGGCGCAGGCCATCGAGCAGCTTGCGCTGCAAGGCATGCCGGGGCGCTGTCATCGCCTTGGCTGGGTCGCCGCCCAGTGCCTGAGCGACCGATGCCTGGTCGGCCTGAACCACCAGTTCTCCCAGGAGGCCGGCATGTTCGTACTGCCCGGCCATCACGTACAGCAGCGCAGACCAGAGATCGGGGTAGTCGCTGAGCCAATCCAGGATGTCACTGTCGAGTATGCGCGTGTAGAGCAGTCCGGTGGCCGCGCCGTGCAGGCGGTATTCGCGGTCCTTGCGGTAGCGGAAGCGATACGGCTTTCGCAGCGGCCCGTGCCAGGGATGCCAGATGTTGCCGTCGGCATACTCGACGTGCAGATCCACCGCGACCTTGCCAATATCGTGGAGCAGCGCGGCGTAGGCAGTGCCGGCGGTCCAAGCCTCGGCCTGCGCAGCCTGAGCTTCGGGCGTGATGCCGACCGGCATCAGGTGCGACTGCCGCAGCTTGAGTGCGAATGCCATGATTTCCAGCCCGTGATCCAGCATGCCGCCAGGCCAGGCATGGTGGTGCGCTTCCGAGGCTGGGAACTGCTGGACCAGTTCGGCATACCGTTCCAGCGGTGCCAGGTAGAGCGCGGAGAACTGCCGACGCGACAGCGATGTGCGCTGCCAGATGTGTTCCAGCAGACGTCGCCGGCGCGGGGTCGCCAACAGCGACGCGGCCGGCTCCGGCCGCGTCAGCCCTTTCGGCAGCTCGGCGAGGGGCGTGGATGGCGAGCCGGTGGTCGGCGACGTCCGTTTACGCTGGAACAGCGAAAGCATGCGAACTCCTGGTGATGCGCTGGCGGGTGTGCCTTTTGGCCTTTTCGGATAGGGCCATTCCCCTTGCTCCCATTCCCTTGTCCCTTCACAGCCCTTTGACCTTTGTGGGAGCCTTTGTGTATAGAACCGAGGCTCCGCGGATGCCACGATGAATGTGACATCGGGCAAACCGTGTTTCCATGCCGCTGCTGCTATTCGGGGGTTACGCCTGCGGGCTGATCAACGAGGTTGGGCCTGGTTCTGACTCAGCTACATCTTCGCGCGCGCACCAGCAATGTCGGCCGCTATGAGCACTACGATGCGCAAGGAGCGGTGGCCCCATCGGCTGCGTCGGATGAAGACGGTGCATGCCGCAGCTACCTGCATGGGGATCAGCTCGCGGTCGGTTGGCTCATGCAGCGTGGAGTGCTTCGACACGTGGTCAAGGTGCTGCCTCGGGTCTTCACGAGCGACAACGCATCGGGAACCCGCGCACCCGGTTTCATGCGCTAGCTACGCCGGCCTGCATCAGGTGATGCGCTTTCGCGGTACGTTGTCGCGTTCCACTGGCACCCACGGGCGGATGTGTTGTACGGCCCATTCGCGCATGAATTGCCCCAGGCTCTGGAACATCTCGGTGCGGGGCGAGCCCTTGCGCCAGCACAGGCCGATGGTGCGCGCATTCGCATCCTGACGCAGGGGGCGCACGAGAACGTCGGCGCTTTGCAGGATGCCGCCGTTGATCGCCAGGTCCGGCAGCAAGGTGGCACCCATGCCCTCGGACACCATCGCCACGAGGGTATGAAGGCTGGTCGAGGCGAAGCAGGCGTGATCGCTTTCCGCCGCGCGTTGCAGGATCGGGAGCGCATGGCGGTGCAGGCAATGGTCGGGTTCCAGCAGCAGCATATCCTGGGACTGGATATCGCGGTCGGGAATCGGTGCGGCACAGATACCCGGCTGCGGTGCAAGGGACGAAGCGCACACGTAGCGATAGGCATCCTCGAACAACGGATAGGTGTCGAGATTGCCGGTCTCGTAGGGGAACGCCATCAGCACCAGATCCAGACGGCCTTCAGTCAGCCGGTCGAGCAAGTCGCGGGTCTTGTCCTCGCGCAGCCGTAGCCGAAGGTGAGGAAATCGCTGGCGGATATCCCGGATCAGGCGTGGCAGCAGGAAGGGCCCGATCGTCGGCAACACGCCGAGTTCGATCGTGCCCGACATCGGTTTGCCTTCCTCCAGCGCCATGGCCATCAGCGACTCGGCGTCCTGCAGCAGCAGGCGTGCGCGTCCCACCAAGCTGCGTCCAGCGGGCGTGATCACCACCGAATGCCGACTGCGTTCGGCCACAGCGATGCCGAGCGCGTTTTCCAGCTCGCGGATACCCGCGCTCAGGGTTGACTGGGTGACGAAACACGCTTCAGCAGCGCGGCTGAAGCTCAGTTGGTCGTGCAGGGCCACCAGGTAGCGCAGGTGACGCAGGTTGGGCAATGGCTTCATGGGATCGAGGAGCGACGATGGATGAATCTAGTATCGCAAAACTCGATCACGGAGTCAGTTTTTATTCGTTTCCATTGATTATGAATCGCGCCTATCGTGTCCCCATGCCAAACGCATCCGAATGGAGAAAAAGCATGGCAAGCATGATTCCACATCCAGTCGACCTGGGCATCAGCCCGGAGGTCACCGCCTTCTTCGACGAGGCGACCAACACCATCAGCTATGTCGTCAAGGACCCGGCCAGTTCGGCTTGCGCGATCGTCGATTCCGTCATGGACATCGACTACGCCGCCGGCAGGATCTCGTTCGAGCACGCGGATCGGATCGCCGAGCATGTGCGCGCCCAGGGCCTCCAGGTCGAATGGCTGATCGAAACCCATGTCCATGCCGACCACCTCTCGGCAGCGCCGTATTTGCAGGAGCAACTGGGCGGGAAAATCGGCATCGGCGAGCGCATCGTTCAGGTGCAGGAGACCTTCGGCAAGGTCTTCAACGAAGGCACCGAGTTCGCACGCGACGGAAGCCAGTTCGACCGCCTGTTCGTCGACGGCGATAGCTACCGGATCGGCTCGATGACGGCTTTCGCCATGCACACGCCGGGCCACACCCCGGCCTGTATGACCCACGTGATTGGTGACTCGGCTTTCGTCGGCGATACCCTGTTCATGCCCGATGGCGGGACGGCGCGCGCCGATTTCCCGGGAGGCGACGCCCGCACGCTGTACCGGTCCACCCGCAGGATTCTGGCGCTGCCGGACGCAACGCGGTTGTTCATGTGCCACGACTACGGCCCCGGCGGGCGTGATATCCGCTGGGAAACCACGGTTGGGGAGCAGCGGGTTCGCAACATCCATGTCCAGGATGGCGTGGACGAAGACGACTTCGTGCGCATGCGCACGGAACGCGATGCCACGCTGGCGATGCCCCGCCTGATCCTGCCGTCGCTGCAGATCAACATGCGTGCCGGCAGGCTGCCGCCCCGGGACCGGGATGGCCGTCTGTTTCTGAAAGTCCCCCTCGACGCCCTCTGATTCCGCCCGCAGGGCGAATCGTCGGCGTGTTTTTTTCCATCAGCAAGGAGCCTTCGATGAGTAGTTGTGCCGATTCCTCCCCCAAACCTGTCGCGCCCGCACCCAGCGCCGGCACCGATAGCGCCGTGACGGCCATGCCGCGCATCAACGAGCCGGCCCCGGACTTCACGGCGCAGACCACGCACGGTTCGCGCTCGCTCGCCGACTACAAGGGGAAGTGGCTGGTGCTGTTCTCGCACCCGGCCGATTTCACCCCGGTCTGCACGACCGAATTCATCGCCTTCGCGCAGGCCGCCGATCAGTTCCGCGCCCTCGACACCGAATTGCTGGGGCTGTCGATCGACTCGATCTACTCGCACCTGGCCTGGGTCCAGAACATCGAGGAAAAGTTCGGCGTCGAGATCAGCTTCCCCATCATCGAGGACCTGGCGATGAATGTGGCCCGCGCCTACGGGATGATCCACCCCGGTGCGTCGGACACGTCCGCCGTGCGCGCCACGTTCGTGATCGACGACCAGGGCCTGCTGCGCGCAATGGTCTACTACCCCATGACCAATGGCCGCTCGGTCGCCGAAATCCTGCGGCTGGTGAAAAGCCTGCGGCACAGCCTCGCCAATGGCGTGGCGACGCCGGAAGGATGGCAGCCCGGTGAGCAGGTTCTGGTCGGTGCGCCGAAGACCGTCGAGGAACTGAAGAAGCGCCTCGGCGAGGGCCTGGAGACCACCGACTGGTATTTCTCGAAGAAGCCGCTGGCCTGATCGCTCCGCCTGTGCCGGCGGCGGTGGGCATGGCCTTCTCCGCCGGCTTCCATCCCTCGTGGAATCCTCCAATGCTTGATATCAACCAGCTGTCCGAGCACTACCATGTCTGCGGGCAGGTTCAGCCGTCCGATGTCGTGGGCATCGCCGGTGCCGGCTACACCACACTGGTTTGCATGCGGCCCGATGACGAGGTGCCGGGGCAACCTCGCTGGGCCGAGATCCAGGCTGAGGCGAAGATGCATGGTCTCGGGTGTCACTTCATTCCTGCCCGCTCTGGTGCCGTGACCCCGGAGCAGGCGATGGAATTGCGGGAGGTTCTCGCGCGATCCGCTGGTCCTGTCCTGGCCTACTGCGCTTCAGGGAATCGTTGCACGCTGGCGTGGCGCATGGCGCCGGCGTCCTGATGGACGCATTGCTTCAGACAATCGCCTCGATCGGGTCCGGTGCGCTGGTGGGCTTCGTCCTCGGGCTGATCGGCGGCGGCGGTTCGATCCTTGCCACGCCCCTGTTGCTGTACGTCGTCGGCGTCGCACAGCCGCACATCGCGATCGGCACCGGAGCCTTGGCGGTTTCGGCCAATGCCTATGCCAACTTCATTGCGCATGCGCGCAAGCGCAACGTGTGCTGGCGCTGTGCGATCGTCTTTGCGCTCGTCGGTACGGTCGGCGCGCTGGCTGGCTCCACCCTGGGCAAGACACTGGATGGGCAGAAGCTGCTGTTCCTCTTCGGTCTGGTGATGATCGCCGTTGGCCTGTCGATGCTGCGGCCGCGGCGCGACCACGATGCGGCGCGGGAAGTCACCACCCTACGGAATTGCCTGCGGACCGCTGCGGCTGCCCTCGTCGCTGGAGCGGCATCAGGCTTCTTCGGCATCGGCGGTGGTTTCCTGATCGTGCCGGCGCTGATGCTCGCCTCCGGCATGTCGATGAGCAATGCCGTCGGTTCCTCGCTGCTGGCGGTGGGGACATTCGGCCTGGCCACGGCCCTGAACTACGCGGCCTCCGGCCTGGTGGACTGGAAGATCGCGGGGCTCTTCATCCTGGGCGGCATTGGTGGCGGCGTGATGGGTACACGCCTGTCTCTGCGATTGGGGGGGCACCGCAATGCGCTTGGCAGGATCTTCGCAGGCATCGTTTTCGCGGTTGCCCTGTACATCCTCTACCGTAGTGCGTCGGCCCTGTTCGGGTGACCGGGGGCAGGACTCGGCACCCGGCTTACACGATCGGCTACGATGAAATCACATGCATCGGCTGTCTTGCCATGCTGGTGATTCAGGAGGATGGAAACGATGTGGGATGAACGGTACTCCGACGAAAATTATGTCTACGGCACCGCGCCGAACACCTTCCTGGCAGAGCATGTGCAGATGTTGCAGGGCCCGGTACTCAGCCTGGCCGAGGGAGAGGGCCGCAATGCCGTCTTCATGGCTTCCCATGGTCTGGACGTGCTTGGTGTCGATGGCTCGGCGGTCGGGCTGGCCAAGGCTCGCCAACTCGCTCAGCGCCACGGCGTGACGATTCGGGTGGAACAGGCGGATCTGGCATCCTACGTGCCACCGGAAGCAACGTTCGGCGCGGTGGTCTCGATCTTCGGACATCTGCCCGGCCAGGCGCGAAAACGGCTGCATGCGCTGGTGGAGCGGTCGCTCAGGCCCGGAGGCATTTTCCTGCTGGAGAGCTACAGCAAGGCGCAGATTGATCGCGATACCGGCGGCCCGAAGAATCTCGACATGCTGGTGCGGCGCGAAGACATCGAACGGGAGTTCCAGGCTTGCGAAATACTCCTGTCGCAAGAGATCGAGCGCGAAGTGATCGAAGGGCAATTCCATACGGGGCTGGCCAGCGTGGTCCAGTTCATCGCCCGCAAGAAAGCGCCGTAAAGGTTGCCGTCGAACCAGGATTCCAGCGCCAATCCCTTGCGCGCCGTAAGCAGACCCGTCGCGGATAGCAAGGCGTCGCCTTCGATCCTCCCATGCAGCAGCATGGATCGGTCGCTGCGACGATGCTGCAGCCGCACGCCGGCGGTGGCTCCCAGGCGGCCATGCACGCCCTCGTCGGCCTGAGCCCCGCACGGTCGCTTGCGGCTCCTGGGTTGCGGCGCCAGCGTCAATGTGGAACCCGCACGAATGGTTTGGACAGGGACCTGGTGCTGACCTCGGCCTATGCTGCGGGGGCGCTACCTCCGCCAGGTAGGCTCCCCCTTGGGCGACTAAGTTGACAAACGCGACAAAGGCGACTAAGGTGAGCTTGTCTCAAACCTACCTGGGAGATGACCATGCCCAACGCCATTGAATTCATTGCCGACCGTCTGCCGCGCGTCACGGTAGAGGACGTGCGCCGCTTCGCGGATACCGTCGAAATCCGGGATGCCCCGGCGTTTGCGGCCGAGTTGCAGGCGTTCATCCACGAGCGCGTGGAGGCGGTGAAACTGCCCGCCAACCTCGAAGGCGAGACAGTGGCGCAGGCCTTGAAGCGCAAGGCGGCCGCGCTGCGCGCCGAGACGCGCTGGGCACCGACTGAAACCGACGTCCAGCGAGGTCGCGCCGTGCTGCTGGAAACCTTCAACCAGCCGCACAATCTGCCGCCCGCGGAGTTCGCCAAGCTGGCGGACAAGTCGCGCCAGCAGATCTACAAGGACATCCTCGCCCGTCGGCTGCTGGCACTGAACGTGGGGCCGCGTGGCCAGAAGCTGCCCGACTGGCAGCTCGACCCGGTGAAGCAGCAGTTGACCCAAACAGTGCTTCAGGAAGTCGAGGGCATCGACCATTGGACAATCTACCGCGCGCTGTCCGAGCCGCTCGAAGGCCTGGGCGGGCGTTCGCCGGTGGATGCGGTGACGCACGGCACGATCGACGACGTGGCCGAGGCCGTGTTCAACGTGCTGGGCGTGCAGGTGCATTGAAGCGAGCCCGCCATGAGCCACGAGCTGCCTTCGTTCCTGATCGATGCCGGTGAACTGCTCCAGCATGTGAGCCGCGTCGTTTATCGGGGTAGCCCGCTGTACTTTGGCCGCAGCAGCAATCGTTACGATGACCCGGCACGGGCCTACGGCGTGCTCTATCTCGGGCGCGACTTGCCGACGGCACTGATGGAGTCGGTGTTTCACAAGCACCAGTGGCTTGCGGACACGAAGCGCTCCATTGCGCTGAACGAGGTCCAAAGCCGGATGGTGCGCGCCGTGGGGGTGATGGCCGACGTGCTCCTGGCCGACCTCACGGCACCGGGCGTCATGGCGGGCTACTTCGGTCTGAATCTGGAGCAGTTGGCCAGCCGCGACTACACGCACACGCAACAGGTGTCCGCCCAGGTGCATGCGATGCTCGGAGACGACGGCCAGGCGCTGTTCGACGGGGTACTCTATCCGTCGCGCAACAACTATCCCGCCAAGAGCATCGCGCTGTTCGAGCGCGCGGAAGCGAAGGTCAGCGTCATCGAGGACATCGACCTGGTTGACCATGTGGACTGGCCGCGTTTCGTTGCCACCTACCGCGTCGGCGTGGAGCCTGACCCTGGCCCGGTTGAGCCGGATAACGAAGCACCCTGAAGCAGCAAGAAAACACGTTGAAGCCCCGAACCGAATGAAGTGGAGCAAACTGGAATAGGCATTCCTCAGCAACAGGAGACGACCATGAACACCACGACCCGCATCAGTACCGCAGAACGCCTCGGCCGCGCCCTTGGCCGTGGATGGCGCTCCTATGCGCGTGGCGAACGGCGGGCGTCGAACTGGCTGGTATCCAAGGGCGTGCCGCGAGCTGGTGCTACTGCATTTGTGTGGGTCTTCAAGCTCGCTGTACTTGGCGTGCTGCTCTACGTTGCATTCTGGTTCGCTCTCGTGCTGCTGGGCGTGGCGGTAGCGGGATGGGCGGCGGCCAGTACCTCGGATGAAGACGACTGGCCTTTCACCGATCTCACCGAACTGCGCAAGACGCCGGGCTACGATCCCAATCTGTACAACGACACGTCGCACGAGTTGTACACCGACGACTGATCGGCCGCGCGCTATTTCAGCTTACCTCCCGTGAGTGCCCCGGCCCCCTTGCCGCCAGCTTGGCCGGCGCTCTTGCTGCCATCGGAAAGCCCCTGGATGGCGTGCCCGGCCCGAATCCCAACCCAGGTTAGGCTCGCCAGCCAGAATCCGGGCAGGACAAGGAACATCGTGCCCGTGACGAACATCAGAAGCATGTCGCCGAAGGCGTTGTTCAGCCCCACCAGCGGGTCGAAGTTGGTATGCGGCCGGTTCCACCCGAAGCCCCACCCATAAAGCGCGTCGAGAATGGTGCTGTCGATCCAGCGTGCGAGCTGGAACCAGAAGTCCGTGAAAAACAGTGCGAACTGCACGACGCTGACGGTGACGACCGTCTTCAGGTCGTAGGTGCCCACGACCAGCACGAGCGGGATGCAGATGACCAGTGCCATCTTGAGCAGCGCGAGTACCATGGGCAGCGCCTGCCGCACTACGTCCATCGCTGGAAACGCGGCAATCGCGCCGACTGCCATTCCGACGTCGCCCGTGGCCCGCGTCACGATGTTCGGCAGGGTCTTGTCGATCTGACCGCCGTAATCCGTATAGACGCTACCCTGGTTCAGCTTCTGCTGCCGCGGGGACGCGATTGCGCGGATCACCGAGTCGTCCACCTCGGCCCGGCTCAGGAAGCCGGCCCAGCCCGCCACGCGATTCAGCAGGCTCGGGTCGACCTGATCCAGTAGGCGTGCCCGCAGGCCATTGCTGCCATCGCTCCACCACTGCCTGCAGGTCGGATAGCCACCGCCGCTGGCCACCTGTGCCAGTCCCGCGTCGCGGGTGCTGTCGTAGGGCCAGTCGTCGCGAGCCGTGCTGGAACGGTACGTGTCGTAGTAGCCGCCCGTGTCCGCAAAAAACCTCGATCCGATCCAGGTCACGTCGTGCATCTGTTCTTCATTGAGATCCGGCCGCTGCATGAACAGCTTGGCGCGTGCCGGTCCATAGCAATCCCGCGAGAAATCCGCCACTTCCTGGGCCAGTACCGGATCGTCGATGCGCGTGGCATCGATCTCCATGCGCATTTGCCGAAGGTCCGTACCGCACGGGATCGCCGCCACCGAAGCGCTCGTGACGGCGCGCGAGAGTGCGTGCATGAACGCCCACCACACCGGCACCTTCGCCGACTGGTTGTTGATGGTGCTGAAGGACTGCGACCAGCCGGTATCGGTGGGCTGTGGCACGCTGACCTGGCACTGGGCCGAGCGCGAGCTGTCGTACTGGATGGTGTTGAGGTCCACGTCGATGAACGGGATACCGGCGAACATCACCACCACGATGGCGACGAAGACCCGGTTCTCGATGCGCGCAGCCGAGAGCACACCCTTGTTTCCCTCGTCGGCACCTTCTGCACGGGCCTTCAACCACTCCTGCACGATGATGGCGACGAAAGGCAGCGCGAATACACCGCTGGACACGAGCACAGCCCAGATGCCGTTGTTGACGATCCAGGACACGAGGGTCAGGTAGTACTCCAGGTAGTCGGTCGTAAAGAGCGTCATGGCACCAATCTCCCCTCAGCCTTGCATCAGCAGGCTGGCTTCCAGCGCCACGATGGCGATGACGCCGGCGATCTCGCTGCGCACCAGGCGGCGCCGTGCCTGGGTGTCGTCGGTATCGCGCGCCAGCACCCGGCGGCGCATCCACATCCATCCGTAGACCGTCGCGCCGTACAAGCACAGCCGCCACACCAGAAAGTAGCCCGAAGCGGCCGCCAGCCACCGTTCCCAGCCGGCCACGCTGCCGACGAGGGAGATGCCGACGATGTTGGCGCCCACGGCGGCGGCGGCGAGCACCACTGCCCACAGCAGCGCCTTCGCCGCGCGCCGGCCGAACAGCCAGCGCGGGCGCAGCCAGGTCGCGCGCGTCGGACTCATGGCCGACCTCCCGGATTGCCCTTCTGCAGCTGGTCGAGGCGGTCGGGCACCGGATCGCCTTCGTAAATGCCGCGCGAGCCGGCCGCCCGCGTGCCGTGGCGCTGGATGATGGCCATCGGCGAGTTGTTGGCCAGCTCGCGACGCAGCTCCAGTTCGGTCTTGAGGTTGCGGATCTCCTGGTCGAGGGTGTTGCTCTCGTGGTTCACAGCCTCGACTGCCAACTGGTTCGCCGCCACGTTGGGCTCCTTCTTCCCGGTCAACAGGGTCCGCTGGAGTAGCAATGCCTTCTCCAAGACGGACGACAGCGCGACCTCCGACGCCAGACGGCGTGCCAGCAGGTCCTGATCCGGCTCGTCGCGCAGCGCCTCGATGACGCCGCGCGTGATGGGCAGCGATGCGCTGCCGGCCGCGCGCAGGTTCTCGAACGTGGTGTTGCGCGTCGCCGAGATCAACTCCTGCAGGGCTTCCAGCTTCGTCTCGTATTCCTCCTGGATCAGCGGCGTCAGCCCGACGCCGGGGACCGTCTCGGTCTTGGTGCAGGAATCGCAGGTGCGCTGCTCCTGCTCGCCGAGTACCCGCGTCGCCCATTCGACCGCCTGCTGGGGCGAAGTCCAGGTCTGGCAGGACAGGCTTGCGCAACTGGCTGGCGCGATGGACGATGTGTCGGTCACGCCGCGGCCGTTCACGAGGTTGTAGCCCGCGCGGGTCACGTCGCCGACCACCCGGATGGCGGGCTGGCCCGCGCCGCCAGCATTGCTGCCGCCCACCCAGGGCACACCGTCGTTGCCGCGCCGCGTCTCGGCCTGCTCGATCGCCGACACGGCGTCGGTGCTCGATACCGCGTCGCGCAGCGCCATGCCTTCGGCCATCTGGCTCCAGCCCAACTGGCCGCCCGCCGTCTCTGCCATCTTCTCGGCCATGGCGCGGCATGTCAGCTTGGAGCGATCGAAGTCCAGCCGTGCCTGCAGCACGCCGTTCGTGAGCAGGTTGTAGAGGCCGGGGTCGGCCCGCTGGATGATCAACGCAGGCAGGGACGCCACGGCGCTCGTGGCGCTCTGGATCACGTTGCTCATGATCTGCTGAAAGCCGTTCGTGACGCCGTTGAGCTGGTTGCGCAGCGTGGTCTGAATGCTCATGTCGCCGCAGATCAGATTGCTGTTCCAGCCTACACCCACACCGATGGAGCGCATGCCAGCCGCACGGCCCATGGATACTGCGCTACCGCCGCCGATCGAATACATCACCTCGTCGCCGAGGACGGGACCGCTGGTCTGGAATCCGGTCTGCGCCCAAGCGAGGCCGCAGCCCAGGGCGAGCGCCCCGGCCAGCGCCGTCCGGCGCAGCAGGCGACGCGCCTGAGCGGAAAGGTTCATCAGTTCAGGACGCTTCATCGTCGTACCCTCAATAGAAATCCACGCTGCCGAGGAACACCTGGCCCCGGCGTTCGCAGCACGCATAGGGCCGCCAGAGCGCCCAGGCGTAGTCGCCTTGCTGGGCCTGGGTCAGAAAGCCGCTGCGCGGGAAGACCGTGCAGGACGAAGACAGGACGGGCGTGAGTTCCTGCCACTTGCCGGTCGAGGCATCGCCCTCCATCAGCGCACCGGCCGGCCAGTACCCGTCGCGGGAGTTGGCGAGCAGCGGCTGATAGACGTGGATCTGCCCGCGGCGCGTGACGACATCGCCGGCGCGCTGGGCGACCACGGCGCCGGCCTTGTGGTCGTCGGTCTGATGCAGGAAGCCGCCGCGGGGGTACACGTTGCCCCAGAGGTTCAAGGTGGTGCGCGCACCGACCTCGCGCATGCCCGGAATCAGCGCTTCCGGGTAGGCCATCTCGGGTACGTTGTAGCGCCATGCCAGCGTGTCCAAGGTGCTGACCAGATACGGCATGAACGCCGTGCCCGCGCCCTCGCAGAAGTAGCCCGAGGACGAGACGAACTGGTTGAACACCTCGACGCCGGGGTGACCGATGACGTCGGCGTTCTTGTATTTCGCCAAGTTGTTTTCGTGATCCTCGTTCGTCGTTCCGTCCCCGCCCGCCTGGGCGGACGGGTTGGGCGTGCTCATCGCCCGGACTTCGACCCAGGGGTTCTCGCCGGTGTTGCTGTAGCTGGAGACCACCGCATCGGGGATGTAGTGGCGTACCTTGATGGACGTGCGCACCGTGCAGCCCGTCCAGGTGCAGTAGAGCCAGTAGCAGATGCCGACGACCCGGTATTCGAGGCAGTCTGGTGATGCCACTGAGCCGACGATGGTCGCGGTGTTGAGGGCGTAGCTGCCCGTGGCGCTGAGCAGCAGCACAGAAGCCACGCCAGCGCGCAGGCGGCGCATCATGTCGAATGGTCGGGTCACGGTTGGGGCCTCCGGTGCTGCTCGATGCGTGCGATGGCGCGAGCCACGTCCGGCTCGCCATAGACCACGTAGCGCTGGTCCACCACGACGGCCGGGAGGCTGGTGATGCCCAGGCTCCATGCGTCCGTGACGCCCTGGTATGCGGAAGCGATGCGTCGCTGGAGATCGGCACCGCCGCTGGACAGCCGGCGCTTGACGATCGCCGTTGCCTGTTCGGGATCGGCGGACAGTTCCGCCGAAAGCTCCGCTTCAATCCGGTGGGCTTCGTCCAGCTCGATCAGCCGCTCGCCGCCCATGGTCTTGACCGGGTGGCGGCTGTCGGTGACGACCAGCACGTCGGCGGCGAAGGTGGACGGGCTGAAAACGGCCAGGGCTGCCGGCAGCGCGACGGCCAGGCCGAGGGTTCGCCAACCTGGCGCGAACCTGGAAAGAGATGCTGGCATGTCGCGTGCCTTTGAAGTTGATCAGAGCAGTAGTCAAACGCGAAGCAGATGCCGCCCCAACAAACAATGCGCATCGCGCACTGCCCGCATACCTGCTTGTCTCGCGCCCATGAAAAAGCGGAGGCCGAAGCCTCCGCGTGGATTAGCAAACCGATGCCGTCGCTACAGCAGGCCGGATTCCGCGAACGAGTAAGGCGTGCCTTGGCCGACGATGAGGTGATCCAGCACCCTCACGTCGATCAGCGACAACGTGGCCCTCAGTGTTTGGGTGATCGCGCGGTCCTCGCTTGACGGCTCCGTGCAGCCTGAAGGGTGTTGGTGCGAAAAAATGACAGCTGCGGCGTTCAGTTCCAGGGCACGCTGCATGATCGGGCGCGCATGTACCGTGGCCGAATGGACCGTGCCCTTGAACATCGGCTCGTAGGCGAGTACCTCGTGCTTGTTGTTGAGGAACACGACGGCGAAGATTTCGTTCGGCTCGGCGGCCAATTTCAGGCGCAGGTAATCCTTGACAGCGTTGGGCCCTTCCAAAAATGGCCCCTTCTTGAAGACCCGCTGCTCCAGCAGCGTGAGGGCTTGCCGGATGATCCGGTCATCAGATTGGGACGCTGAGGAAAAACGTGGCTCCACGCAGGAGCCATTGGCGATGAGAGACATGGCGAACCTCCAGAATGTGGACGGAGGGCGCCACCCTGGGAGGGCAAGCCCTCCTGGGGATGGAAACATCGGAGCAAGTTGCATCCACCACCGCGCAGCGGTGATTGTTCGCAGCCAGGATGCGGAGCGAACGGGTAGCGGTCAGCGCGGCAAGCCGCGCCGTAGCCTCCAAGACCGAGGGCTACCTGGGCATGTCGCCGACAACGTCGGCAGGCATTTCGGATGTGGGGGCGGCGGGCGAGGCCGCCGCGTCGCCAGCCGGGTCCTCGGCCGCCAGCATGTCCATGGCCGAGAGCAAGGCATCGCCCTCGATCGGCCCCTGCAGCAGGATGGCCTGGCCCGTCTGGCGGTCAAGCAGCCGCAGCGACGGTGTGGCGGTCACGCCGCTCTTGGTGGCTTCCGTGGCCTGGGCGCGGACGAGCGCTTCGACCCGCTCGCTTGCCATGCACTGCTCGAGGGCTGGTGTCGATTCGGGGTAGCGCAAGCCATCGGGCAAGCCCTGGCCGTCGCTGCGCGTGTGGGCATAGACCCACTCGATGGCTTGCCAGAACGCGGTATGCCCACCAGCTTCGGCGGCGCACTCGGCCAGGCGCGCCTCGTTTGATGCGGCGGGCTCGTGCGCGGCCAGCGGCTGGTGGTGCCATTGCAGCGCCACATCGGTGTTGTTGCCGACCCAGCGCTTGAGCTGCGGGAAGTACTCCCGGCAGAACGGGCATTCTAGGTCGGCATAGAGCGTCAGCGTGAAGCGGCCCCCAGGGTTGCCCATCTGCCAGGGCGGCCCGGAGGGCTGCGTCATGCTGACCGGCGCGGGCGACTGCGGCGGGGATTTGCCGGGCGACCGAGACACGAGCCAGATCAGCAGCAGCGCGACCAAAGCTGCAGCCAATACCCAGGGCCAGCGGAGCCGCCGATTGCAGCGGCGGAACGCCTGGACCTGCATCGGGATGGAAGGACGTTTCGGTTCCATGGCGTTCTCCGGCTTAAGACAGGTCCAGGGCCGGCGACTCGATGCCGCGCGCTTGGTCGATCTTCTCGGCGACCCGGAAGGCGGCTTCGAGTTCGGTGCAGCCGTATTGCTGCATGAGCTGGTAGCGCTCGGCCTTCTCCTCGGGTTCCGTCTGCGCGAGGGCGAGGTACAGGCTCGGCGGCACAGCGCGGAAAAGCACTTCCATAGACTTCGACAAGATGACGCCCTCGGTGAATTTCCCCGCTTCTTTGCGCGCCGACAGCATCAGCGCCTTCTGTGCGGGCGAGAGTTCGCGGAACCGCGCGATCTTCTCCACTTCATCGGGTGGCATTGACAGGCACACCCACCATTCAATCATGGACAGCATGGGCTCCGCGGCGCGCGGCAGATCGTCGATATTTTGCGTAGCCAGCCAGTACCAGGCCCCTAGCTTGCGCCACATTTTTGTGATCTTGACCACGTACGGTGCAAGCAATGGATTTTTGGTGATGATGTGTCCTTCGTCTGTGACGTTGACGATGGGACGACCCAGATACTGGTCGCGCTCCGCGATGTTGTTCACCGTGCTGATCAGGCTGATGTAGGCAATGGAGAGCTGCGCGTTGTAGCCCTCCCGGGCGTAGGTTGCCAGATCGACCAGGGTGATGTCGGCCTCGGGCCACGGCGTGCCGTCGCGGTCGAACATCTCGCCGTCCGTACCCTGGCAGAACATGTCCATCGCATCCGCCATCTCCAGCAGCCGCACGCGGCGCATCTCGGGCAGCGTCGGGTCCTGGCCCCGGGTGCGCAGCGCGTTGCGTACGTCGCGCGTGAGCACCGTGCGCTTGTCGCTACCACCTCCACCGTGGCAGTGCTCGGCGGCGTCGAGGATGCACTGGCGGATCAGCGAGCGGTCGGCGCGCGTCATCCGGGCTTCTTCCTTGTCTTCGCCGCCCGTGATCATCAGCCGGGCCGTGATTTCCAATTCGCCCAGCACATCGCGCTGCTCGTCCGCTTCCAAGGGCGGGGCATCCGCCGGCTGGTCTTCATCCAGCGCGTCGGCATCAAGCGTCTGCACGTCGCTGGGTGTTTCGATCAGCCGGCGCGCATCGGCGAATGGCGCGAGGCTGATGCCGGAGCCGGGGGCCAGCTTGACGCGGTTCACAGTCAGCCCCAGGCGCCGGGCGAAGTCTGCGAAAAGGCCGAAGGAATTCCCGGCTTCCACGATGAACAGCCGCGGCCGATAGATGGCTGTGACCTGGTTCAAGAGGTTATTGAGCGTAGCGCTCTTGCCGGAGCCGGTGGGGCCGAACAGAAACAGGTGGGCATTCATCTGCCGATCCAACCTGTTCAAGGGGTCAAACGTAATCGGGCCGCCACCACGATTGAACATCGTGATGCCGGGGTGGCCCGTACCCTGGGCGCGGCCCCACACCGGCGACAGGTTCGCCGCGTGCTGGGCGAACATCAATTGGGTGTACCACTTGCGCCGGTCCTGGCCGGGGTTGTAGCAGCACGGGAGCCAGCGCAGGTAGCTGTTGAGCGGCGCCACCTCGTCGTCCTCGCGCACCGGCTGCAAGCCGGCGTTGAGCATGACGTTCGCCAGGTCCAGGCCGCGCCGGTCCAGTTCCGCCTCGTCGCGCCCGCGCAGGTAGAACGCCAGCGTTCCCCGGTAGAGCTTGTGTGCGCTGCCGATGAGGGAGCGGGCTTCCTGCACGTCCTTGAGCGTCTGTTCGGACGCCAGCGTCTCGCCCACGGCCTTCTTCGCCAGGTGGTTGAGATCCGCTTCCAGCACATCCTGCGGCGTGGCGACCATCGTGAGACAAAGCAAGGTGTCTTCCGGCATCTGGTCGAACAGCGTGTTGATGGCGTCCCCTTTGCGGGTCTCGCCGGTCAGGTGTCCGGTGCCGGGCGGCATGCGCAGCCTGTCGGTAATCAGCACACGGTGCGGCATGCCGTCGAAGTACCAGATGCCATGCGCCACGTCGGAGCGTGGCTGGCCGAAGAACAGCCGCTGGCTGAAATCCCTCCCGCTCGCCAGCTCGATCTCGCCGGCCTCGCTTTCCTCGGTGCTGTCGGGGTAGCGCGCCAGTGCATAGAAGCGCTCGCGATCCTCGGCATCAGGCCCGAGCATCGCGGGGCGCGGATTGAACCACCGCAGCAGCCAGTCGTGGATGTCGGCTGCGACCATGCGCCGTGCCTGGATACCGGCATTCGCCAGCCCACCGCACAGGCGATCGCAGACGATGTTCAGCATCTGCTCGGGCGTCTGGCCGCGGCGGCTTGCCTGCCCGGTGGCACGCCGATAGACGACCATGCGCACGCGCCGCGTCTGTCCGCGCCAGCGCAGCCGCGTGACCACCGTGTCCTCGAACAGGCCACCCGGCTTGGCGACCGCGCGCAGGTGATGGCCGAAGAAGCGAAGGTAGAACTCGGTGAACGCGGTATCGCGGGCGCGCGGCTGCACGTAGTCGCGCAGGGTCTGCATGTACTGGTCGAAGCTGGGCTCGTCCTGTGCATAGAGCTGGAGCACCCAGGGGTTCTCATCCAGTTCATCGAAGCTGTCTTGCAGGGCGTTTTCCAAGGCATCGCGGGCATGCGCGAGCCAGCCGGGCTCCCGGCCCTCGGTGCCCAGCGGCACCAGCTCGTAGAAGGCCGCGACCGATTGCCCGTCCTCCAGCAGCATCGACTTCGACTGCGGCAGGAACTCCACCCACGGCAGCAGTTCCGCGAACGACGGCGCGACATCGTAGAGCGCCTGCTCGTCGGCCACGGTCGCCGGCCTGCGATCCTGGACCGCCGCGCCGGGTTCGGGGATGCCGGCCTGGCGCAAGGCCTCGACGTGGCGCTGCCAGTCGTCCGGCTGCTCGTCACCGCCAGCGCCGGGTGCGGCCAACTTCGGTGCGGCCGGCCTGGGCCAAGGGAGCTTCCAGCGCATCAGTAGTCCTCCACGCGCTCGCCTGGCATGGCGTACTGCACGCGCTGGTACAGCGGGAAAACCGTCGTGTAGCCCGGCACGGGAACGGGGTCCGTGCCCGCCAGGTGCGGGTACACGTACATGGCGAGATCGGGATTGGGCAGGCGCTGGAACTGGCGATAGACCTCGTTGCGCGCCGTGCGCGTGTAGCTCACCTGCTCGGCGGGCGCGGTCTGCACGTCGGCCTCGGTCAGCGGCCGGCGCAGGCTCTGGCGCGCGTCGAGCAGCTGCTGGCGCGCGACCTGGCCGGAGCCACCGCCGCCCTCACCGGCGTTCTGCTGCCAGATGTCCATCATCGTGCTGTCGCCGTGGGGCAGTAGCTTTTCCTTGCTGGTGGCGCAGCCGCCGAGCACCGCGACGGCGAGGGCCAGCGCCAGGCCCTTAATCGAGTTCGAGCGCATGGCTTTCTCCTGCACGGTGATCGACGCGCCGGCCTTCGGGGTCGTGATCGATGGCGAGCGGCTTTTCGAGGTGGACGGCGACCTTGGCGCCGGGCTGTACATAGACGGCGGCGAATGCCTGGCCGTAGAGCTGGTTGACCCAGTTGGACATGTCCCGGACGCCGCCCGCGAGGATCTGGCCGACTGCTTCCTGGCCGCTGATGCCCACGGTGCCGATGGCGCCGTCCGAGCCGACGTAGGACATGCGGCCGCTGTCGCTTTCGATGAGCGAGGCCACGCCGGCACCAGCCGCAGTGATCAGGGCTTGCGATCCGAGGTACTGCTGAGCGTTGCTGCGCCGCTCGCCGCTGACGCAGGGGATGCCGTGCGGATCGCTGATCCACCCCAGACCCCCGGTTTGAGAGTTCTGCTGCTGGTTGTTCTGCTGGTTGCCTTCGCGGTCTTCGGGAATCGTGCGGATCGTCCCGTCGTTGAACACGAACGTGATGCTGCGCACCTGGCCGCGCACGCACGAGAGGGTCCAGTCGCCCGAGGCGAAGCCGGAGAACACCGCGCCGGCTACGTCGGGAATGTCGATGCCGTTGGCCGTGAGGTTGTCCGGCCCGACCAGTACTTTGAACGGGTATGGGTCGTTCACTGTCCCGTCGATCGGGACGCGGCCGATCAGCGCCGTCATCGCCACGGAACCCATCAGCGTCGAGTTGGTCGGCACCGTATACACCGGCTTGGCGCTCTTGACGCCTGCCGCACGTGCGCCAGCGTTCGCCACGGTTTCCCCGGTGGTTTCCAGCGTGCTTTGCGCGGGGCCGAAGCTCGTCGGGAAGCTCATGCCGCTGCCCGTGCCACGACTGCCGTTGCGGCCCTCGGCCTTCTTCGCGTCGTCCGGTTCGACCCATCGCATGCCGCCTTCCATGCCGACCTCGTCGCCATCACGCAGCCCCAGGCCCACCGGCAGATCAGCATGGCCGCCGCCGCGCCCGCCGATGCTGTCCAGGCGCCGCTGCAGGTCGGCGAGCAGCCCCTCGGTCTGCTGACGCTCGCTGGCCGCCTGCTGCTGGTCGCGGCGCAGATTGGAGCGTTCGGATTCGAGGGCCGAATTGATGCGCTGATCGATGGAGTTCTCGCGCTGGCGCAGCCGCTGGTTTTCCTCGCGCTGCGACTTGTTGTCGGTCAGCGCGGTCTGAAGCTCGGTGCGCAACTGCTTCACCTGGGCGACGAGCGTTGCCACGGTATCGCGGGGGGTATCGCCTTCGATGCCCAACGCCTTCATTTCCTCGGGCGTGAGCTTGGAGCCGGCATCTGCCGCGGGCGGTGCCGACGTGCTTCCACCGGAGAACAGCCGGATGGCAACGAACAACACCAGCAAGGCGACCGGGATCATCAGCCACTTGAGCAAGCCGTTACTGCGCATGGCGGGCCTCCTTGCCATCGTCGGCTTCAGCTTCCGGCTGCGGCAGATGCACGGCCGGGTCGAAGCGGTGGATCGCCGGCAGCAGCGACTGCACGAGGCCGCGCCCGCGCGTCACCAGGTACAGGACGGTCGTGTCCTCGGGCGTCCCGTGGGGGCCGAGCGCTTCGTGCTGGAAGGTGGCGGTGAGGAAATCGCCTTGCAGCACGCGCGGGTCGAGCGTGACCCAGCCGCCGCTGCTGTTGGTCAGACGCACGGCGGTGACCCACTGGTCTTCCAGACGCCACGACGCGAGCGCGACCGCGCGCACCGGCAGCGTCGGCATCAGCGTGCCGAGGTCGAGGCCGCGGCGCAGGTTCACCCGCATGACGCCGGGCAGCGGCTCCACGGTGCGCAGCGGCGCGTAGAGGTTCTGCGCGGCGAAGCGCGTCAGGACGACCGGCACCGGGGTTTCGCGCCGCGCTGCCCGCGTACCTGCCTGATCCTGGGCGCGTGCCGGGGCCTCATCGGCACCGCCTGGCTGATCGCCATAGCGCGCCGGGGTGCTGCTGCCCTCGACGATGCGCACCGGCTCCAGCTCGGCTTCGCCGTCCTTGGGCGGCTCGGCCGCGATGTCGAGCAGGATCAGCGCGCCCGTGTCGGCGTCCTGCAATTGCAGCCGCGTGGGCTCGATCGGCTCGCTGGCACGCAGGTACACCGCGCCACCCGCGCTCTGCACGCGCAGGCGTTCGCCGACGCCTGCGGGCACGCCCACGCGGACGTTCCGGTCGATGAACACGATGCGCTCCTGGCCGACCTTCAGCGGCACCGCCAGCGGCATGCGTTCCCAGCGCAGAATCTCCACGGCATGGGAGACGGGTGCCGCGGCCGCGGCCAGCAGCCCCAGCAGCATGAGTACAAGATGCTTCATGGGGTGTTTCCTCCTTGGGGCGCTTGCGGAGACAGGCCGCCAGGCGCCGGGCGCGTCGGCTCCGGGGCGCTAATGCGCTGGGGCGCACCGTCGTAGCAGTCCAGCGCCAGGCCGAACGGGTTGCGGGCGGGATCGACGTCCACCCGCGTGACTTTCACCGGGTAGCGCACGAGCGCGCGCTTGACCTGCTCGGCGCCGTAGTACTCGTCGGCGGTGATGTCGAGCGTCACCACCCAGTCGCGGTCGGAGACCACGCGCACGCGCGCCGTGGGGTCGTCGCCGTACCCGCGGCCGGGGATTTCGTAGATGCCGCGCACGCGCTGGCGCAGTTCGCCCGTACTGCGGCGGTAGTCATAGTCCGCGCGCAGGAAGGCCTGGCAGGACGGGGTAAGGTACGGCGAAAGCGTGTGGAGGTTGCGCGCGTAGTCCTCTTCGCCATTCGTCGGCCAGCGGTTGAGGGTCTGGAACAAGTAGAACGTGAACGCATAGACCGATTCGGGCGGTACTTCCCACCACTTTCGGGTACTGCCGGAGCGCAGGTCGGGCGGGACGTGGATGGTCAGGTCGCGCGGCGCGCTCCACCAGCCGCCGCCCATGACCAGGGCGACGATGACCAGCGCGCCAGCCCCCAGGCGAAGCGTCTTGATGTGCGCCTGCAGGTGGGTGATCTCGTTCTTGAAGCGGCTCATCGTGCACTCCTTCGGGTGGACCAGAAGCCGGAGCGCGAGATCAGCACGTGGCCGCCTACCCATCCCGCCATCAGCGGATGGCGCGTGGCGATGCGCCATTGCAGTTGCCGGTACAGCCAGGTATCGGGACGCCCGCGCTTGAGACGGCGCAGGATGCCGCCCCCGATGAAGACGCCGAGGGCCACGCCCAGGACGACGAACGTCGGCGCGATGGCGATCGTGCGGAACACCCAGGACAGCGGCGCGCCGACCAGCAGGCCGGCAGCGCCCGACAGGCCGCAGCAGATCCACAGCTCGTCGGCGGTGAGGCCGCGCACGACAACGGGGTGGCGGTTGAGCCGGTGCGGAAGGAACGTGACCGTCCCGTCCGCACGGACGTGCTGCTGCTCGGACATACCGACCTCGCCTTAGAGGATGCCGGTGGCTTCGGTGAGCAGCCAGATGCCGATCACCAGCAGCACGGCACCGATGGCGACCGTGAGGCCGAACTGGCCCCAGGTCTTGCGGCCGGTGTGGATTTCCGCGTAAGTCCCGTAGGCGTGATAGCAGACGCCGATAAACATCGACGCCACGACCAGGAGGGCCACGAGCATGATGATGTCGTAGCCATAGTTCCTGATGGTTTCCATGATGCCGTTGCCGGTGCCGCGGGTCGGGTTCTCCAACTGCGGCAAGCCTTGCGCGAACGACAGCGCGGGCAGCGCGGCGGCGCCCAGTGCCACAGCGGCGCGCTGGGCAAGATGGGAATGGGGGATGCGGTTTTGCATGGTCGTGCCTTTCAGGTCAGGAGAGAAGGAAGAAGCTCAGGACGAGGTACATCGCGACGAAGCGGATGCAGACGCCGAGGAACTGGCGCTGGTTGAGGCGGCTCTCGGACCACCCCACGTAGGCCGTTCGGATGGCCCAGACGCCCCACACGAGGAGCACCGCGAACACGACGCCGACCAGGACGGTCGCCATCGCCGAAGGCGCGATGCCGCTGTTGGCTTGAAATGCCGAGACCTGGGCGCCGTTCATGGCGTGTCTTCCGAAGTCGTCGTCGGCGATGGCGAAGCGGACCGCTCGGTGCGGTAGTCGCCGGCCAGTTCGGAGAGGTCGCGCGGCTGGGCACGCGACGGTGTGAGATGGGCCTGGATGCCGGCGCGCACGCGCGCCAGGTCAGCCAGCAACCGCGGGTAATCGAAGTGGTAGCGCTCGCCCGGCTGGATGGGGGCACGCGCGGCGCTGTCGGCGACGGTGCGCTCCAGCGCGTCGAGTTGGCGCAGCGCGGCGACCAGTTCCTGGCGCTGTGCCGGGGACTCGGCCAACACCATCGGGGACTGACCCAGCAGCAGGGCCGTCACGAGAAAAATGGGCACGCCGCGATACGCGGCGCGCTGCCAGATCGGAGCCAACATCGCGCCATTCCTGTGTGATCAGCAATGGCTTGATCGTGGGCAGCGAGGTACTTTTAGGCCGCAAACAATAGGAACCCGCGCATGCCCGGATTCATGGGCTTGCGCGCGGTTTCAGGGTCTGGAGAGTGGGAACTAGCGCCGCGTCAGCGTGGCGAGAAACTGGCGTCGGCTTTGGGAGCGCGAGCGCCTTCGGGTACTCTTTCGGTATGCCGCTTCCCCAATTCCCTCGCCACATGCACTACAAGCTCGACGGTCGTCGTGCCGTACCGTGCGAGAGCATTGCCGAGTGGGGCGCCTGGTTTTCAGTAGCTGATCGGCGGGTGGTGGAAACCTGGGTCGATGACGTCCGTATCTCCACGGTCTTTCTTGGGCTGGACCACAACCACGGACTTAGTGGAGATCCACTCCTGTTCGAGACGATGGTCTTTGTGGATGGTGTGACGCACCAGATGCGCCGGTACTTCATCTGGGAGGAAGCGGAAGCCGGCCACGCCGAGATGACTGAGTTGATCCGAGCCGAAATGCAGGAAGCGCAGGTGCGCGCTGCGCAGGCCTGGGAACAGGTGCGTGCGCGGATGAAGGCCTGAGCATCAGCGCTGCGCGGCGTGCTCAACCTTCAAAGGTACTTCTTGAAGCTCCCCGCAGTCAGGGATACCGCCAGCCCCAGCAAGGCGGCGCTCGGCAACAGGATCAGCAGTGGATGCACCGAGATCGGCAAGGCCAGATAGGTGACCCAGGGCAGCACGGCCAGCGGCATCAGGCTCGCCTTTGCGCGGTGGTAGATGAAGCCGGATTCCCGGCCCGCGCCGAACCGGCGCACGTCGCGCCGCACCAGGCCGTCGATCAGGCCGACAAACGCCGCAGTGAAGATCAGCGGCAGCGTGAGCACCAGGACCAGCAAGCGAACCAGGAACGTGAGCGTCGTGAAGGCCGCAGCGATCAGGTAGCTCTCGGTCCAGACATAAACCTGGCTGATGTAGCAGCGGAAGTTGCGCCCTCCGGCCTGGCTGGGCGCGCGGGCCCGCTCGGCGGTCTGGCTCATGCGCTCCAGCAGCCCGGAACGCACGAACACCCATTCGTAGCCGGTGTCCACCAGCTCGTGCGCCGTGCGCCCAGGCTCCTGCACGACCACGCTGCGCGTGAAGTGGCTGGATAGGTGCCCCAGCTCGTACTGCAGCATCTGCTGGGAGTGGCGCCAGCCCTGGTCCTTCCAGAACAGGTGCATACCGACGCACTCGACCACGATCGAGAACAGCAGCGAGCCGATCAGCACTGCGAGCAACCGGAACGGGAACGTAATGGTGCCGACGATCAGTCCCTGCCGGCGGCTCTGTTCCCGCTGTGTGGTAGCAGCGGCGTCGTTCACGGTGAGGCCCCGATGTCGGCGTCGTCGTCGGTGGCGGAGGTCACCGCGGCAGGCTCGGGCGGAGCGACATCGTCCAGCAGGTCGTCGGGTAAAGCCGCGTCCTGCAAGGCCGGGGAACTGGTGAACTCCCACCACTGCGTGGCCTCGCTGTAGCTCTGGCGCATGTACCCGGCCAGTTGCTGCAGATCTGCCGGCATCACTTCATCGGAGTCGGGGGCCGGAAGCGGCATGCGGACCTTCCAAAGCTGGCCGCCCTGCAGCAGCGCGAAGCACTGGCCTTTGGGCAGGCCGACGACGTGCGACGGCTCGATCATCGGGACGCTGGACATGCTGATGCGATCCTGGGTGTTCGACGTGAAGTCCGTCGTCCCACGAATGTCCGAGCTATCGGTCGCGCCGCTCACGATGGTGGTCGTATAGACCTCGACCTTCGGCAATTGCCTGGTCAGCAGTTCGGCGGTCGCGGTCTCGCGCACGCGCAGCATGAAGAGGTTGTTGAAATTCCCGATGACTTGACCGGCTTTGGCGCGGTTGCCAATGCGGGCCTCGATGTCGGAGAGCGTCTGCGTGTAGGCGCTGACTTGCAGCCCGGCACCGCCGCCCTTGTTGATCAACGGTATGAATTCGTCACCCATGAGTTCATTGAATTCATCCGCGTGGACGTTGATCGGCACGCGCGTGCCGGCCGATGCGCCCGGCAGGCCGTCGTCGATACCGTGCTTGTAGATGTGCCCTGCGACCGAAACCAGATCGGAGAACATGGAATTGCCGACCGCTGCGGCAACCTCGGCGTCGGACAGTGCATCGAGGCCGACATACACGACGGCACGCTTGCGGATGACCTGCATCCAGTCGAAGATCGGGCGCGGGTCGGCCAGATCGGAATAGTTCGGGGCCAGGAGCTGGGCGATCTTGCCGCTTGTCAGTTTCTCCAACAGCGGCAGCAAGCTGGCGACGATCTTGTCAAAATACGTCTTGTCGTAGCGGACGGCAGAGCGCAGGCCGTCCAACACCGGGTCGTAGTTGCGGGCTTGGGAGAGATACTGCTCCAGCGCCACGACGCGCTTTTCCCGCCCAATCATGTTGCGCGGGATGTTCTTGTCGTTCAGCTTCGCTTCGAGCTGGACGATGATTTCCCAGGCCTTGGGCTCCGTCTTGGCGAAGTAGTGCTGCGCGTACTCGATGAACAGCGCGTCGATGTTGATGACGTGCTGCTGGATCAGCATGTAGTCGGGCCGCTGTCCCAGCTCCACCAGGGCGCGGGCGATGATGTTGACGAATCGCCACGCAAACTCTCGGAAGGCGGCTGAGTTGCCTTCGCCGGAAAGCTGCCCCGCGACGCGGGTGGCCACCTCGCTGATGCGGCCGAAGCGGCCCACGGCGTTGTAGCGTGCGGAGATGTCCGGCCAACCCAGGTGGAACACATAGAACTCGCCTTCGCGGCCGGCACCCAGGGCTTCGACGTACATCCGCTTCAGGAGATCCGCATCGCCCTTGGGGTCAATGACGATCACGACCTCGTGCTCGCCCGCGGCGTTCTTGCGCCGGATGTCCTGGGTCACGAACAACTCGGCCAGTCGCGTCTTGCCTACGCGCGTAGTGCCCAGCACCAGCGAGTGCCCGACGCGCTCACCCAGCGGCAGGCCGACGTCCACCTCCTCCGGTTCGATGCCGTGCAGGCGCGGCAGGCCGCCCACAGGCGGCAATGGGCGTACAGGATTGAATGGCACGTCCCAACCCGTGAGTGTCGACAGCCGGGAGAGCGGGAACGGCGCAAATTCCAGCCGCTCTTCCAAGCGCCGCGCCAGCCGGTAGGCCGGCGTCGGCTCGACGTAGCGGCGGAACTCCGGCCGGTACGTCTGCATGAGCCTATGGGTGTGCTTCTGCTCCCACAGGAACCCGCGTCCCACGAACAGGCGTTGCTGGCTGACCGGCACGTCCTTGCTGGTCATCACGTAGCGCGGCAGGCGGCGGATGTTGCGCCGGTAGCGCAGGATGATGCGGGCATCGCGGTAGCGGATGGCGCCATAGGCCGCGAACGCCAGCGCACTGCCGACGCCCATGGCGGGGCTCAGCGCGAGCGACCACGGGGCCACCACGCACAAAAACGCGGCGCCAGCACACGCTGCGACGGTGTATAGCTCCACCGCTGGCCGCAACAGTACTTCGACTGGTTGCTTCCCAGACATGGTTTCATTGCTCGATGCCGGTGGCCGTGATCAGCGCCGGGTAGTGCCGCAGGCCCAGGCGCTCCGCCAGGTCGTCGCCGCCCACGGGAGCGAGCGGTACGCCGGGCACCAGGGCGCGCAGCCGTGCAAGGGCCTGCACCGTCTCGACGTTGACGACCAGGCCGACCGTACCGCGCTCGCGCAGCGAGGTCGCACGACGCCGCAGCCAGGCATGGGAGGTCTCGTCGTCGCCGATGAGCACGAACGGCCGCAGGCCCGGTGCCTCGATCACCCGCCGCGAGACGGTGCCGGGGGTGAGCTTGGCGCTGCGCACCGGCAGCATCGCGGCCTCGTCCGCCGGTGTGACGGGAACCTGTGGCGTCGGGATGGGCGGCCGGGCCGGGGCATTTGCGCGCGGCTGGAGGTTGAGGGCTTCGTAGTACGGCAGCGCCGACGTGCCGCCGCGGTCCTCGACCACAATCAGCGGCTCGCCGGCATACAGGGCCAACGGCAGGCCCGCCAGCGACACGAGCAGGCTCCACAGGGTCAAATGGGGTTTCGTCATGGTGAGGTCTCCTGGCGCGCGGCGAGTGCTGCGGCGGTTGGGCGCGTGCCCTGCACGCGGGCGAGGTGGCGCGACACGCTGCGCCGATAGCGGGCGGCAGGCTCGCCACCCGCGGGGCGGTGGTAGCGACCGATCGCCAGAAGCCAGTCCTCCCCCGGCGCGTGCTGCTCCTTCAGGATCTCGGCGGCGATGGCGAGGTTGCGGTACGGATCGAGCAAGTCGCACGCGCTGGCGTAGCGCTGCCGGTGATAGCCGAGGTTGATCTGGCCCAGGCCCGCGTCGATGCGCGTGTGCGGCGTGGAGCGCATCGCCTGTTGCAAGCCAGCGCAGGCGTCGGCGCGGGTGGCGTAGCGGCGCGACTGGCCGGCGACGTTGAGCGACCAGGGCCATGGGACCATACGCCCATTGCGGCGGATGCCGCTCTCTTGCAAGGCGACGGCATAGAGCACCGTCGAGGGGATGCCCGCACGCTGCGCGGCGAGCTGGTAGGCCGGTGGCGGAACCTCCTGGGCCTGGGCGACGCAGGCATACAGGCCAGCGGCGAGCACCAGTGCGCGCAGGGGTGCGGCTACGGCTGGCGCTGCCATTGACCGTTCACCTCGCGCACGACCGCCGGCAGATCGCCGGGCACCCCCAAGGTTAGCCAGCGGCCGCCGTCGTGGTTGAGCGTGATGCTGCCGCTGCGCACGCGCGCCGGATCGACGTTCGCGCGCTTGGCCCAGTCGCGGATGCGCGCGTCGTCCTGGCGGCTGCCGACCATGTACAGGTCGAATTCGGCGCCCGCGGATTGCAGGCGCTGCACGAGCTGGCCGCAGGCCACGCAGCCGTCCTTGACGAATACTGCCGTGCGGCCGGAGCCGCGCGTGGCGCCGGCGACCGGCTTGTCGTCCGGCAGGTTCACCCGCTGCATGCCGGGGTTCAGCCGCTGCCAGGCTTCGTCGTAGGCGCGCTGGTAGGCGAGCAGCTTCTCGACGCGGCGCGCTTCGGCTTGCACCTGCAGTTCTGCGTAGCGCCGCCGTTCTTCGTCGGTGCGTGCCTCGATGCCCAGGGCCGATAGCGGGTCCAGGTTGGGCGAGTAGATGCCCAGCGGTCCGTCCATCAGTTCGCGATAGCGCGTCCATTCCTGCGGTTGCAGGCCCCAGTCGCTTGCCACCCGGTCTTCCGGGATGCGGGCGGCCAGCGGACGTTCCTGGCTCTGCGCATTGCGCGTGGGCGCCGTGGTCGGCTGCTGCGCCCAGGCGGGCCAGTGGGCGGACGCCAGCACAAGCGCAGAAAGGATGATCGACGGCTTCATGTGGTGTGCTCCGGTCAGGGAATCGCCATGCGACGGGTCTGGTCGCCGGCCTGGAACACCGCGGTGCTGCCTTCGACGGCCAGCAAGCGCCACAGGCCGATCGCATCGCCGGGCAGCAGCACCTGAAGCTGGTCAGGCGTGAAGTCCCCATTGCTCGGCGCGACGGACACGCTGCGCTGGCCGGCGCGCAGTTCGGCGCCGACGATGCGGAACGGGAGCGGCGGTGGCTCGGGCCTGGCAGCAGCCTTGCTCGGTGCGCGCGACTGGGCCGGTGCCGCGGCGCGTGCTGCGGTCTGGCGCGTCTTGAGCTGCTCGACCTCGGCGCGCAGCGACTGAAGGTCGTCGGCAGCGGCATAGCCGCTCAGCGCTTTCTCGACCTGGGCCGCGCGTGCTTCAAGGATTTGGCGGGTGTCTTTGAGGTCTACCGCCGTTGCGACGGCCGGACGCTGTTGGATGGTCTCGATGGTCTCGGCCAGGCCTGTTGCCTGCGCTTCGAGGCGTTGCAGGCGGGAATCCAGCCTCTCCTGGTCGGCCTGGTCGTGCATGGCCTGGTAGCCGAGGGCTACGAAGACGCTGAGGCCGAACAGCCAAAGCCAGAGCAGGCTCTGCACCACCACGGCGGCGGTTGAACGCTGGGCGGATTGCGGAGCGTTCATGGCTGGCCTCCCGAAACCACGGGCATGGGTGCCAGCGGGAACGTCTGCGCCGCCTCGGTGACGGGCGGCGCGGATGCGTTGTCTGCGGACATACTGTCGCCAGGCCGCTCGAAGCAGATTTGCCGTGCCCGATCGTCCGCGTGCAGTTCCCAAGCGGGGCCGGCAAGCGTGAGCAGCGCATCGCGCAAGGTCATGGGGCCGAGGTGCAGGTGCGCCGCCGGCAGCGGCAGTGCGTACAGCTCAATTACCGCGTGCGCGGTCTCGCAGAGCTGATAGCCGCTGCGCTTGAGCACATGCCGCAGCCCATCGCCCACCGTTGCGCGGGCATCCTCCGGCATCGACACGTCGATGGTCTGCAACAGCAGGTCGCGCTGCGCGGCCGTCGGTGCCAGTTCGACCAGCGTGTAACGACCGTAGCGCACGACCGGCACGAGTTCCGGCGCGGCCGGCTCGGGTATCGAGATCGCCTGCTCGATGGGCGGTGGCACGACCGGTGCGGCGGTCGTCGCGCAGCCGGTGGTCAGGACGGTAGCTGCCAGCAGGCTGGCACCGGCCAGACGCCGGATCGGACAAATGGCTTGCATGGCTCGGCTCTCTGTTGCAATAAGCCGATACCTTCTTCGGATGCGTCCAGCCAATCAGCAAAGAATGCGAACTGGAGGTGGTCCGGTTTGTTCAGTAGCTGAATGGGGCAGTTCGCCACTGACTGCTACTATCAAATGCCAAAAGGAAGGGGGATTTGAAATGCGGATTTCACGTGTCAGGCTAGTCAATTTCGCCAATTTCTCGGACGTGGATGTCGAGACCGGCGACAGCATCGTCATCGTGGGGGAGAACAAGGTCGGCAAGAGCAACTTCATTCGTGCCCTGCAACTGATCCTCGATCCAGCATTGTCCGAGCGTGACCGGCAATTGGGGCTTGAGCACTTTTGGGACGGCCTCGGCGCAGACAAGCTCGGCGAAGCCATCGAGGTGTCGGTCGACCTTACCGATTTCACGGACGATCCGCGACTGATGGCCCACCTCAACGACTGCGTGATCGAGGCTGGGCCACCCATGGTGGCGCGCTTGACCTATCGCTTTCAGCCGAAGGCCGGACTGGCCGAGGAGCCCGATTCGCTGAGGGACTACGAGTACGTGATCTTCGGCGGCAACGACCCCGAGATGCGTATCGGCGGCGCGCTCCGTCGCATGTTGCCGTTGGACGTTCAGGTTGCTTTGCGTGATGCGGAGAAGGATCTTGCGAGCTGGCGTCACTCACCGTTGCGGCCGCTCATCGAAGACCTTGCAGCGTCGCTCGATGAAGACGCCCGAGAGGAGATTCAGCAGCAGGTCGACGAAGCCCAACAGGAACTTGCCGGTCACAACGAGGTAATAGAGGCTGCGGAACGGATCAGCGAAAGGCTGGTCGCCCTCGCGGGAGCGCAGCATGCCGTCCCGCTAGGCCTCGGGCTGGCGCCGACGCGCGTCGATGCCCTGTTGCGCAGCTTGCGGCTGCTGATCGACAACGGAGCTCGCGGCATCGGCGACGCAAGTCTCGGGACGGCGAACCTGATCTTCCTGGCGCTCAAGAGTCTCGAACTAGACCGGCTGGTGTCGGACGGCGAGCGTGACCACACCTTCTTCGTAGTGGAAGAGCCCGAGGCGCACCTGCATCCCCACGTCCAGCGGCTGGTGTATCGCTACTTCCTGGGCACCGGTGCACAGGGCGAAGAGGACGTGCCTCCGCTCACGACGATTCTGACCACGCACTCGCCGCATATCGCCAGTGTTGCGCCGATACGGTCGATCGTCCTGCTTCGTCACGATGCGTCAGAGGGGAAGACCGTGGCGGTCTCTACGGCGAACGCTCCTTTCACTCAACGCGACGAGGAAGACCTGCAGCGCTACATTGATGTGACGCGCGGCGAAATCTTCTTTTCACGGGGCGTCATTCTGGTCGAGGGCGATGCGGAGCGCTTCCTCATCCCAGCATTCGCGGAAGCGCTGGGTATCCCGCTCGACATGCTGGGAATCACGGTGTGTTCGGTGGGCGGCACCAACTTCACTCCTTACGTGAAACTCTTGGGGCCTCATGGCCTAAACATCCCGCATGTGATCTTGACCGACCGTGACCCGGTCGACGGAAAGCCGCCGCGCGTACGTCGGCGCCTCGCCAATGTCCTCGATGTGGTCGAGCCGGGCGACGATCACGGCGAGTGGGACGTGGACGATGTCCTGGAGCGCGCCGTGGAACTCGGATACTTCGTCAACGAGAACACGCTGGAGCCTGAACTATTCGCAGGTGGTTTGGCCGAGTCGATGCAACAGGTGATCGAACGAGAGTTGCCTTTGAAGCGGGCAAGCTTGGACGATCTGCAGTCTTGGGTGGACGATCCAGATGAGCTTGATGAAGACCGTTTGCTGGCGATGATTGAGCGCATTGGTAAGGGGCGGTTTGCACAGGCGCTTGCGGTGTCGGTATCGGATGACACGTGCCCGGACTACATTCGCTCTGCGCTTGAGTACATCCGTGATGCCATCGTCTAGTGTCAGCTCCGCCTACCTGGCGCAGGCCGCAGACCTAGCCGGCAATCCCGGCCAACAGGCGGCATACGACTCGCAAGGGCACTGCGTGGTGCTCGCCGGACCGGGGAGTGGCAAGACGAAGACCTTGGTGCTGAAGCTCGCACGCATCTTGGCCGAGGACGTCCGCGCCCCTCGTGGAGCCGCATGCATTACCTACAGCCAGGAATGCGCGCGCGAACTGACTCGCCGCCTCGAAGGCTTGGGATTGCGAGAGGCACCAAACCTGTTCATTGGCACGGTGCATGGCTTTTGCCTGCGCCATCTGCTGATGCCCTACGGGCGCTTGGCCAAACTGCCGATTCCGTTTCCATTGGCGGTGGCAACGCAGCGGGTGAGCGACCGTTTGCTGAGGCAGTCGGGGGACGCGCTCTTCGGGCCCAATCATCCGTACAAGGCCATCGATCTGGGGCGGCACCGACGCTCTGTTCTCGACCGAAACAGCGTCATGTGGCGCAGCGAGGAGGAGCTTGCCGCTTGGGCGATCGCCTACGAAGCGGCGTTGCGTAACGAGGGATTAATCGACTACGACGACATGGTCGTCTTCGGCCAGCGGCTGATTGTCGAGCACGACTGGGTGCTGCCATTGGTCCAGGCGAAGTTTCCGGTGCTCGCCGTCGACGAGTACCAGGACTTGGGCGTCGCGCTGCATCGGATCGTCAAGCGCCTGGCGTTCGATGGCGGTGTTCGCTTATTCGCGGTAGGCGATGCGGATCAGTCAATCTATGGTTTCACGGGGGCCGACGGCGGCTTGCTCACGGAACTGGCCGCACGCGACGATATTGAGCGGGTCCAGCTTCAGCTCAATTATCGATCAGGTACCAGAATCGTTAACGCCTCGGAGCTGGCGTTGGGCGAAGCCCGCGGTTATCGGGCGAACGACCCGACGCGTCAGGCGTCCATCGCGTTCGTGCTGCGTCCTGGGGGCTTAGCGGATCAGGCCGCGCATGCCATTGCGCAGATCATTCCGGCGGCTCTGGCGGCCAAGCCCGGTCGGACGCTTGGTGATATCGCAATCCTCTACAAGGACTACCGCGCAGGCGACGTCGTTGCCGAGGTGGCGACGGCCAGCGGACTCGACTACATCCGGGTCGACAATGCCGCGCCTTATCGCAAGGTGGGCCTGACGAGTTGGGTCGAGGACTGCGCAGCCTGGTGCGCAGGCGGCTGGCGCATCGGGCGGCCGCAGTTGCGTGGTTTGATCGAACGTTATCTGGCTTTCCGCCGTGCGCATCTGGACGAGAGCCAGGCCAAACGCGAGGGGCAAGTGCTGACCGCGCTTTTATGGTCCCTGCGCCAGGATGTTCAACCTGCGCGTGAGTTCGTTGCAGCGCTTCGGACCGGTATCCTCGATGACCTGCTGGACGCAGAGAGCGCGCTCGCCGACCAGAAGGAGCAGTTGGACCGTATGACGGCGGCACTCGCGGAAGGTGGCGCATTGGCCTCCCTGGATATCGTGAGCCTCGGGGGGCGAGATGGGTCGCCAGCGCACCTCAATCTATTGACCTTACATTCGGCCAAGGGCTGCGAGTACGACGTGGTCATCATGGTCGGTCTCGATCTTGGGAACCTGCCGTGGCGCAATGAGAGTCCCGAGAAATTGCGCGAAAGTCGTCGCCTCTTCTACGTGGGCCTGACCCGCGCCCGTGACGAGGTCCACATGCTCTATTCGGGCTTTGTCGATGGTCGATTCGGCCCGATGCGGCTTGGACGCTCCCCGTTCTTGGACGAGTTGGAGAATCGGATGCGGACCGCCGGCTTGCAGCAGTAGCCTAGGCAACGCAAGCTCCGCGCCTTACTGAGGGGCGGCAAAAAAAAACCGGCATCCCAATGGGGATGCCGGCGTTGTCGCAGAATTTACGCTGCAACGAGTTGCCGGGCCAGCGCCACTTCGACGGAATCACCGTCCTGGTTAAGTACATCCAGGCCCGATTCGGGCACGTCGCCCGAGGTGGACTGCGAGACCATGATCTTCTTGGCCATCAGCTCCAGGCAGGTCATCTGAGAGGAGCCGGCATAGCCGAGATAGATCACGCGCACGGACTGCTTCTGTCCGATGCGCCAGGAGCGACGCGCCGCCTGCTGGAGCGAGTACACGTTGTAGCCCGACTGCATGAACACGATCGTCGGGAAGTCCAACAGGTCCAATCCCGTCTTGACAAGCTCAGGGTTGGTAATGAGCACATCGATGCCACGGTCCAGTTGCTCGGCGATCCAGTCCTCGCGGCGGCTGGCATCCACGCTCGCGCGCAGCACTGCCACCCGAAAACCTTCCTGCTCCAGCAGCACCTTCAGGCGCGACGTGGTGTCGCGCGTGCCGGTATAGACCGTGTAGGCCAGAACCTTGCGGCCCTGCGCCTTCTCTTCCTTGCAGATGTCGATCAGCTCGCGCTCTTTCGGCGTCACCTCGAACTCGTTGAACTGAGCCGGGACGAACGCCAAGGTGTTGCGCGTGCGCGGATGCACCACGGTTTCCGACCGGAAGCAGCAGTCCGGCCAAGCCAGCAGCACATTGAGCACCACGCCCAGCAGCGTCGTATCGCGTCGCGCCAGAGCCTGTTTCAGCTCCGCGGTCAGCCGACCCGCCAGGTCGCGGTAGGCCGCGGCTTGCGCCACGTCCATTGCGACTTCACGGAACTCCTCGTCATACGGCGGCAGGACGTTGCCGCCGATGTCCTTGAGCTTGAGGAAGATCGTGAACGGCAGGATGCACCGCAAGACCCCCTTCGGCCCGAAGCCGGGAGCCTTGACCGTGCGCACCGATACCTTGGTGCCCCTGGCCGTCTTGTGCGCCGTGCCGGTGCTTTCGGAGTAGATGTCCTTGAGGACCCCGTGGTCCCTCATGAACGCCATGGCGGCCGAGGTCATGCTGCCGCTCGTGGTCGGGCGGTAGCCGTCTTCGATCATCCGCCCAGGCAGGGCTCGGAACAGCAGGTAGAACAGGTCGTCCCCGTAGCCGCCCATCAACGTGCCTGTCAGCAGCAAGGTCTTGCGAGCCTTCGCCGCCAGCACGCCCATGGCCTGGCCTTGGGCACTGCCACCGTTCTTGTACTCGTGGGCCTCGTCCGCGATGCACAAGTCGAACGTGCCTTGCGGCAGATAGCGCTTGATGAACTCGGACGGCTGGTAGCCGCCTTCGCCAAAGCCGAACTCCATGTTCGCCATCGCTCTTTCCATGCGATGCGCCTGGCGGTCAGAGAAGACCAGTTCGCCGTTGCCATCCATCAAGTTGATGAACTCATGGATGTTGTCGCCCAGCATCGACGCCAGGAACCCGTCGCCGAACTTCTGCATCAGCTTCTGCGCGGTGACTTCCCCGATCGTCGGGATGCGCTTGAGGGCTTTCAGCACGGCCGAGGACTGGTCGCTGCCGGACAGGCTGCGCGGGCGGATCAGTGTCCACAGGGGCGCGGCGCAGTGGCTGCACTTCCTGCGGTGTTCCTCGGCTTGGAGGGCGACCGGGTTGACCGGCTCGCCGTCGAGGTCGGTGATGACCCTGCCGCAGTCCGGGCAGGCCGCCACGTCGCCGTGGCGGGTGCGCCGCTGGGTGAAGACGGACTTCCAGTGGAAGCCCATCCGCATCCTGACCCGGCCCAGGACAAAGAACTCCTGGCCCGTGGGCTGGACATTCAACTGCTCGCGCAGCTTGATTAGCTTGACGAGCGTATCCGGCCCGTTGAGCACCCAGACCTTGGCACCTGCTACCGTTTCCTGGATCTCGCGCCGCCACTTGTAAACAAGGTGCGGTGGCGAAAGAACCAGGGTGCGGCGGTAGCCTTCGGCGTTGAGCGCGGCGGCCGTGGCGATGCCGACGGTCGTTTTGCCGCAACCCATTTCGCCATTGACGATCGCGGCGCGTTCTCCCCGATCGACTAGCAGCTCGGCGGCGGCGTGGACGACTTCGGCCTGGGCCGGGAACAGCTTGCGCTTGAGGCTGGCGACGACGAGTTGCCGGTGCGCCCGCGGCTGGCCGTTATAGACCGGCGGGTTCGCGCTATTGAGGGCGTCGAGCAGTTCGTCGCCGAACTCGCCGACAAAATCCTGAAGGCTCAGGGTCAGAGGGGAAGATTCCGCATCGAGCAGTTCGCCCTGTACGGGCGCGGCTTCAGCGGCAGTGGTTTCGAGATCGAGGGACATGGTGATGCTCCAATGAAAAATGGGGCATGCACTACCCCCAGCGGGCCAATGGCATGCCCCGCAGTGGGAAGGAAATCGGCGCTTGGCCGAGGTGGTCGAAGTTGCCGGCCGTGGCGGCCTGCTGGTGAATCGTGCTCAGTCTTCGGACGGCAGCACGATGACGGTGGCGCTGCGCTCCGCATCGGTGACGATGCGGATGGCCAGCCCCGGATGGATCACGTAGCGGGATTCCAGCGATGCACCGGATTGCAGTGCAGTGCTGTTGGCCTGCCATTGCTGGATGTTGACGTCGCCCCAGTCGCCACGGGTGTGGCGCCTGAAGTACGGGATCGGGTCGAGCCGACCCGTGCGGACCAGGCGATCGATGCCCCTGCTGAAGATGAGCGCACCGATTGGAAACGCCAGCCCGTGGCAGTAGGTTTCAATGTGATGTGATGCCATGGGCTCCTCCTTGATGAGTCATTGAGCCACGACACCCCTGGCGGAGTGAAGTGGCTCCGTCAGGTGGATGAAGACGACGATGGTGCTGTCAGATCATGTCCCGTTCTTCGGGAAGCTGGATCACCGTGGTCTGGTGGTCCTCGCTGGTCTTGACGATCAACACCAGTTCGGGCGTGATCCTGAAGTGGGAGATCATCGGATCGTCCCCACGGATTGCGACATCGTTGGCTTGACGGGTGGCCTCATCGGTCTCGCCCCAGTCACCGCGCACATGGCGCTGGACAAGAGCCAAGGGGTCGATCAGGCCTTTGCGGGCCAGCCAATGCACCTTCTCGCTCAACTGCAACGTACCTGGTGCGAACAACGGTTGCTTCTGCGGCGCGGGCCGCTTGAACAGATTGGGGAACATGGTGTTTCTCCTTCGATGTGGTACAGCAGGACGACAGCGCGTCCGATGGATTAACGGATGGTCAGGACCTCGCCCCGTGTAGCGGAGCCGGGCGTCATGTCCCACGCGCGGATGACAGGCACGAACTTGTCGGTGAGGATGCGGGTCTCGGCGATGGAGCCGTCTTCGCGTTCGGTGAATTCCCGCTGGAGCGTCTTGTCCTTGTGGGTGTCACCTTTGACGACGAGCACGCGCCCGGTCTTGGAGCGCACAACCCCCGAGATCGCGCCCGCGGCCAGGGCCAGGGCGAGATGCCAGTGGGACAAGGCACGCGCCGGTGGACGCAGCGACTGCTGCGCTGCCCCCAGGTGCGTGTCCTGCGACGGCCAGAGGCCTTGCAGCCGGCCGACTTCATCGGCGAATTGCTCCGGCTCCATCGTCACGCGGAAGAAATGCTCCGGCTCGGCCGGACTGGCGGGAACGATGTACGGCAGGAACGGCCATTCGCTCGGCAGCTCCTCGGCTTCGACTTCACCAAGCCCGACCTGCAGCAGCAGATTGCGCACGGCCTTGAGACCATCGGGTGCCAGCTCGCGCTGACGCACCCTGCGACCGAAGATCACCACTTGCTTGAACTGCGTCTCCACCGCTCGGTAGATCCGCAGGTCCGTGTAGTGGCGCGTCAGCCAGCCGACCAGCTCGGCGTCGAGCACGTAGCCGGGGACGATGAAGACCAGCACACCGCCGTACTGCAACAGCGACAGGCTGCGCTGGTAGAACAGTTTCTCGAAGCGGGGACGGCCCTGACCTTGATAGCCGATGTTGCCGTTGACGTCCTTGGACAGGTCGCCATACGGCGGGTTGAGCCAGAGCAGCCCGAATGACTGCTTGGAGATCATCGTGTCCATCAGGTCCGCGTGCAGGCAGTGATCGACAAGGCCGCGGGCATGGCGTGCCCGTTCCGCGTCGAACTCGACGGCGAACGCCTTGGCCTGCTCGCGCCCGAGGGCATGAGCGGCTTCGGCGATCGCCACGCCTTCGCCGGCGCAGGGATCGAGGATGCACATCGGACCATCGCTGGGCATCAGTGCGTTGAGAGCTCTTTCGAGCGTGGGTTCGTCGGTCGGGTAATACCCGTTCTTGGCGAAATTGCGGGCGAGCCGCGGGAACATGAGGGCCATGGAAGTCTCCTGGTTGGCGGGGATGAAGTGCGAACGCACGCTTTGGCGTGCCCTCGCGGGTGGGTCAAGCCGCTACCGCTTCCGGCGTCCAAATCTTGGCCGGATAGGGATAGGCGGTGAGCACGTCACTGCGGATCAGAGAGCCCAGCGCCAGGGTCAGCGCCGGCACGTCGATGGCGAGCCGATGGCCTTCCAGCGGCCCGAGGGCGAACGGAAGACGGGCCAGCATCTCGCGGGTCTGTAGCAGTTCCAGCACGGGTTCGCGCCAGTGGTCGAGCAGCGGCAGTGGGCAGGTGTCCCTTAGCAGCATCCACAGGCGGTCAAGCCGGTGGGCGCTGCCCTTGGGCAGCAATGCCAGTGCGCTGGCGTTGGCCTTGTCGGGCTTGACGCAGCGGCGGTCGAACAGCCACACGTTGGACAGCGAACCGAACAGCGTTCGCCGGTAGGCGCGGGTCATGCGCTTTTCCAGACGATCGACGTTGCCGATGAACACCGGGACGCTGCCGCCCTGGTCGGTGATGACGTGGAACTGGTCCAGGCCCTGTTTGTCGCGCCCGAGGGTCAGACGAGCGAGGAACTGCTGGACGGCGGTGTCCCGCGCCCAGATCGACAGGAAGATCAGGTTGCCCTGGTCGTCGCCGACGCAAGCGTCGGCCATCACGTCGGAGCATTCGTCGATGCGATACAGCGTGGTAGAAGAAGTGTGTGCGGGCATGGTGGTGTCCTCGGATAAACGGGAACAGCACCGCCCGCTGGGGCAAGCACTGTCCCAGGGGGTGGAAGAAATTCGCTCAGTCCGGCTCGAACTGCCGGGTGTGCGGGTTGAAGTGGAGTGCGTCGTCCACCGCGGTGATCGGCGTGAAGCCGTCCAGGTAGATGTTGTTGAGGTACTGGTCGCGGTAGGTCAGCGCCTGCCGTGCCTGTTCCTCGGTGAGGCCATTGCTGATGAGGTACTCCAGCATTTCCTCGTCGGAAGAAACTTCGTCGTTGGACAAACTCCCTTCAACGAGCTTCAGCAGCGAGGGCGGGAGCGCAGCCAGGATCGGGTCCATGTCGGTTCCTCCTGGCTCAGGCCATCAGCGCTGCGGTGGATGCCGCAGGTGCCGTGGGTGTGCGCCGCCGCGCGTGGTAGGCGCGAACGCCTGCACGCCAGTCGGCGGACTGCTCCGGTGCGAGGTCCAGATAGGACAGCGGGCACGAGTAGTAGTACGGGTGCATGGACTCGTCCAGCGGCTTGTAGCCCCACTGGCCGCCGCTGCGTTCGAGCAGATCGCAGCGGATGTAGCGCAGGGATTGGCCCGGCGCCAGATGACGATGCACACCTTCGACCTTGGCCGTCACTTCCGCGACGGACCAGAGGACGTTGCCGCGCAGCGCGTGGGCGATGACCTTGACGCTGGCGCGCTCGGTCTCTTGCGGTGCGATCAGTTCCGCGATCAGTTCAGACCGCGATTGGGGGGAGAAATACCAGCCCATGAGAGGCCTCCTGAAGAATGGAGCCGGAGGCCTCTCCTTGGGGGAGAACCCCCAGCGGGTGATGGAATGCCGCGTGTGCGGCGATGGAGTCCGGTGCGGACTAGGAACCGCAACCGGCTGGGCAGTAGCCCAGTTCGATGCCATGGGAGCAGTAGCCGTTTGCAGCGTTCCAGTCCCGGGTTTCCTGCCGTTGGGCAGGCGTTGCGTAGTCCCATTCCTGGGTCGCGATTTCCAGGGCCTGAGCCCGTTGGTTTTCCGGCAATCGACTGGCTTGCGCGTCGATCTCCGAACTGAAGAGAGTGACCCAGTGATCCCAGGACAGGCCGCAACCACGCTGGGCATGCTCGGCGGCCGTCTTGCAGACAGCGCGCCACGCGGGTTCGTCCAGCGCGGTATGAGGTGTATCGCAAGCGATGGTGGACATGGTGGAGACCTCCAGAAGAAAGCCGGAGCCTCCCCCCGCATGGGGAAGGAACCCCGGCGGGTGGATGAAGAACACCGCGGATGCGGCGTCTGCGATCACGCAGGTTGCAGTTCGGCCTGGCGGCTCCACTCCTGCGTCTTAAAGTCCAGCGCGTAGCCCAGTTCACCCAGGCGGGCGATCTGCGCACGCAACGCGCGGCGGTCGATGGTCGAATCCAGTTTCACGGATTCGCCCAGCGGCCACAGGCTGCCGAACAGCGCGGCATCGCCATCCTCGGCACTGCCGGTGGCAGCAACCGCGGCGGGCGTCGGCGCATCCACCCCGAAAGGCGTGGTATCGACCAGCGGGTCCGCCGACGCCTGCACGGGTGCGGGCTTGGCGGGTTTGGATGCTTTGACGGGCTTGGCCGGCGTTGCCGCTGGCTGTGCCTCTTGCTCTTCATCAAGCGGATCGACTTCCTGGGTGGCGAAGCTGCGGGCCTCGTCACGGCTTAGTTTGTCGATGCCATTGAGCGTCATGCCGTCGAGGTTGGCGCGGACTTCAAAGCGCGCGCCGCCCGCGACCGGATAGGACTTCGCGAAGATGTAGTCGGGTAGGGACAGGCCATTACTGGCCCATCCCCCCCCTAAGAACCGTACGTGAGAGTTTCCCCTCATACGGCTCAAGCCTTTCAAAGCTCGCTTTCGCGAACCGGCTTCACCACCTTGAGACCATTGACGTGGATCTGGTTATGACAGTTCGGATGCACCATCACGAGGTTGGTACTCCCGTCCTTTCCGCCATCGACCCGCCGGATGATGTGGTGGACATGCCACCCCGATTCCTGCGTGATCAATTGCTGGCAGATTGGACAACGGCGATCCTGATCCAACCAGAGGTTGATGAGCTTCTTCCTGCCCCTCAGTGAGTTCTGCATCTTGAGGCTCATACGCTCCTCAAAGTACGTTTCCCACAGCGGGTCGAGTGGAGTAGCCTCCAACTTGATTAGCCGGTGTCGCCGGATGGGCGTATCCGTTGCCTTCCGCAGTACCGCCAGGATCGAATTCCCATCGGGGAACTTTTCACCTGTCGCCGCCGCAAACACCCAGTTACGGGAGCCTACGGAATGGAAGTAGCGCTGCTTGATCCAGACACTACCCTTATGCGGATGCCGACGGGCGGCCCACTGCCACAACACATGCCAAATCTGATGATCGACACTCGCGAACGTCGCTTTTGAGACGACGTGCTGGTGATAATTTGCCCAGCCTTGGATCATCGGGTTAAGTAGCTTGATCAGATGTATCTGATTTAGCGCCTTGTTTCCTTTGACCACGGAGCGCACTTTTTCCAGAAAGGTTGTCACGTTCGTTTTCGACGGCTTAATCAACAGCTTGCCGCTGTACTTGCGCACGTTTTGACCTAGAAAATCAAAGCCCTCGTCTATGTGCGTAATCTTGGTCTTCTCCGGTGAGAGCGTGAGCCCCCGTTCCCGCATGAATTCCTTGACTATCGGCATGACCTCTTGTTCCAGTAGCTCTTTCGAGCGTCCTGTCACGATGAAGTCGTCCGCATACCGCACGTAGTTGACTTTCATGGTGATCTGCTTGCCATTTATAAAACGTTCTTTGCCGAACGTCTGAAACAGCTTCGCTTCAAGACCATCTAAGACGAGATTCGCCAGGGTTGGCGAGATAATGCCCCCTTGCGGGGTACCGGCTTCGGTTGGAAAAAGTTGCCGATCTTCCATGTATCCGGCCTTGAGCCACTTCCTCAGAATCTCGCGATCTGTCGGTACATGACCCATGAGCCAGTCATGGCTGATGTTGTCGAAGCAGCCTTTGATGTCGCCTTCCAGAACCCATTGCGGAGACGCCTTCATGGACAGTGATTTGAAGCACTGTTCGATAGCATCCGCCGTGGACCTTTCTGGTCGGAACCCAAATGAGCGCCTATCCGCAGTGGTCTCGGCCACGGGTTCAAGAGCAAGCAGGTATAGCGCCTGCATCGCTCTGTCCTTCATGGTCGGGATACCCAGCGGCCGCATCTTCCCATTGGCTTTGGGAATATAGACACGCTTCAGCGGTTGGGGACGATACCCGCACCGCTTGAGTGACAACATGGCTTCAGACTTGGCTTCCGGGGTGGACCATGTGATGCCATCCACACCCGGCGTCTTCTTGCCTTGGTTCTCGGTGACTCGTCTGACGGCCAATGCTTTGCCGCTGAACGAGTGGGTCAGAATCCATTGCAGGGCTTTCAGCTTGCCATGTTTTCCTTCCCGTGTCGCCTTTACGATACGCGCTTGGAGCCTTCGCACTTCACGGTGACACGCAGCCCAGTCGATGCTGTGCCATGTGACCGATTCGCGTGAGGGCGCACCCGCGCAAGCAATTTCTTGCGTAGTCATCTGCAATTCCCTCTTTAAGAAGGTTGGACAAGTTCTCTCGTAGAGAAAGACCAAGTGGAAGTCTGCCCGCTTTCGCGTGGAGTGATGTCGCCTTGCGGCTCAACCCCTATCCGCCCCATTACAGGACAGCATTCGCTTTTTCCACATTCCTATACCCGCACCGCCAACAGCATTCCTTACGGTCTGCCTGCCCCAATGGGCAGCGATACGGGCTTACCGTGTTTCGCTTGAGTAACGAGATGGGTTAGACCCAATGTCATCAACCTAAGCTGCAGCCCTGCCCAAGGCAAGCCCCCCGAAGCAGCCAGCCGCCATGGCCGTCGGGCGATGACCAGGCCTCTGCCGCTCAATCAGGCGGTCTAGCTGGGCTGGCGGTGATGTGATCATCGTCTGTTCCGGCTGTCTAGGCGAGATTTCTCGTCCTCCGGACGAGCCTATGCCGACCGCTTGTGGCCAGCTTTTTTTGCACGGAGGTTGGGCGGTGGTGTTTCTTCAGCGCGTCGGTTTGTAGCCCTCACAACCTCGGCTGGCTGCGCGTTTGCGTTGGCGCGCAAAGCTACGGCCTGAGCGTACGGCACTGAGGCTTTTAGCCATCAAGGCCAGCACATTGCTCAGCCCCTGAGCACAGTGCCGCACCAGCAGCTCGACCAGGGTATTTTTGAGCCGTGACACGCCTTGGGTGAAGTTGACTTTCCATCGCAGCTTGCGACCTTTGTGGCGCTGTTCGATGACCGGCTGTAGCAGGTGCTGCATCAACAGCGCCAGGTTCTTCAACAGTTGAGCGGCATGAAAGTCCTGCTTTACAGCGGTCACGCTGCGGCCGCTGAAGTTGTCCAGCGTCAGGGTTTGTTTGAGGCGACGGAAGTCGGTTTCGATGCCCCAGCGGCGGTGGTAAAGCTCGGCAAACACCTCAGCGGGAAAGGCTTCTCGATCCAGCAGCGAGGTCAGCAATACTTCGCTTTCGCCGTTGGCCAACTCGACCCGGATCAGTCTCAGCTCGATCTGGCTGGCAGGATCAACGCCAGCCTCGGAGCAGAACAGACGTGCTTCAGGATGGTTGGCCACGAAAAGCTGTGTGTCTTCAACTTGGCCAGAGTGTAGAAACGCTTTGACCTGGGCGTTATAGCCACAGGGCAGGCGCATCAGAAAGTGCCGCTGTTGCTGCGCGAACAGCGCGAATAACCAGTGCCCAGGGTAACCACGGTCAAACAGCGTCAGGCTGTCAGCCGGCAGGTGCTCAAGGTGCAGATGGGCACAGTCGCGCTCACCGACTGTCAGGGGCACGATCAGGCTATGCAAGGTTTGACCGTCAGCGACTTCGTAGAGTGTGGACAAGCGAGCCATGGGAAAGCCAGAGTGACTGCCAAAGAAGGTCGCCATGGTCGACTCCAGGGGTAAATGCACGGTCGAGCCATCCACCGCGAGCACCCTCAGCCCACGCCACTTCTGACGCAGCCCGAAGCAGTCAATTTGTTGCTGCAGGAGGCGATTGAGACTTTCAAATACCTCGGGGTTGAGCTTTTTGCGCGCTTTGCAGAAGGCCTGCGCAGTGACCATTTGCGTCTCAGTCGACGCCTGATTGAGTACGCGATAGAACTGATCGAGTTCGGTTTGCAGGGCCGTGCGCGGCTGATTGAGCAGGAACAGGACGAGGTTCTTGAAGGTGAGCTGGCGTCGGCGGGTAAAGTCTTGAGGATTCTGGCGGTGGGCGGCGATGAAGGCGGGACAATCGAGCGGGCTGGTTATTTTTTGTACAATTTTCAAGCCAGGGTTTGGCTGGCGGTGTCAAGCGATGCGGTATAGGTAGTCAAAAGGGCTTCTCCCATGCACTGATTTGAGCGCTAATTATATGATATTTATGGATAATTTCCAAAGTTGATGACATTG
>NZ_JBQENS010000047.1:0-43504 GCF_052044465.1 Pseudomonas sp. 22490
TCAGATTGTTTGGGTGTTATATGGTCAAGCCTCACGGGCAATTAGTACTGGTTAGCTCAACGCCTCACAACGCTTACACACCCAGCCTATCAACGTCGTAGTCTTCGACGGCCCTTCAGGGGAATCAAGTTCCCAGTGAGATCTCATCTTGAGGCAAGTTTCCCGCTTAGATGCTTTCAGCGGTTATCTTTTCCGAACATAGCTACCCGGCAATGCCACTGGCGTGACAACCGGAACACCAGAGGTTCGTCCACTCCGGTCCTCTCGTACTAGGAGCAGCCCCTCTCAAATCTCAAACGTCCACGGCAGATAGGGACCGAACTGTCTCACGACGTTCTAAACCCAGCTCGCGTACCACTTTAAATGGCGAACAGCCATACCCTTGGGACCGGCTTCAGCCCCAGGATGTGATGAGCCGACATCGAGGTGCCAAACACCGCCGTCGATATGAACTCTTGGGCGGTATCAGCCTGTTATCCCCGGAGTACCTTTTATCCGTTGAGCGATGGCCCTTCCATACAGAACCACCGGATCACTAAGACCTACTTTCGTACCTGCTCGACGTGTCTGTCTCGCAGTCAAGCGCGCTTTTGCCTTTATACTCTGCGACCGATTTCCGACCGGTCTGAGCGCACCTTCGTACTCCTCCGTTACTCTTTAGGAGGAGACCGCCCCAGTCAAACTGCCCACCATACACTGTCCTCGATCCGGATCACGGACCAGAGTTAGAACCTCAAGCATGCCAGGGTGGTATTTCAAGGATGGCTCCACGCGAACTGGCGTCCACGCTTCAAAGCCTCCCACCTATCCTACACAAGCAGGCTCAAAGTCCAGTGCAAAGCTACAGTAAAGGTTCACGGGGTCTTTCCGTCTAGCCGCGGATACACTGCATCTTCACAGCGATTTCAATTTCACTGAGTCTCGGGTGGAGACAGCGCCGCCATCGTTACGCCATTCGTGCAGGTCGGAACTTACCCGACAAGGAATTTCGCTACCTTAGGACCGTTATAGTTACGGCCGCCGTTTACCGGGGCTTCGATCAAGAGCTTCGCTTGCGCTAACCCCATCAATTAACCTTCCGGCACCGGGCAGGCGTCACACCCTATACGTCCACTTTCGTGTTTGCAGAGTGCTGTGTTTTTAATAAACAGTCGCAGCGGCCTGGTATCTTCGACCAGCCAGAGCTTACGGAGTAAATCCTTCACCCTAGCCGGCGCACCTTCTCCCGAAGTTACGGTGCCATTTTGCCTAGTTCCTTCACCCGAGTTCTCTCAAGCGCCTTGGTATTCTCTACCCGACCACCTGTGTCGGTTTGGGGTACGGTTCCTGGTTACCTGAAGCTTAGAAGCTTTTCTTGGAAGCATGGCATCAACCACTTCGTCATCTAAAAGACGACTCGTCATCAGCTCTCGGCCTTGAAACCCCGGATTTACCTAAGATTTCAGCCTACCACCTTAAACTTGGACAACCAACGCCAAGCTGGCCTAGCCTTCTCCGTCCCTCCATCGCAGTAACCAGAAGTACAGGAATATTAACCTGTTTCCCATCGACTACGCTTTTCAGCCTCGCCTTAGGAACCGACTAACCCTGCGTCGATTAACGTTGCGCAGGAACCCTTGGTCTTTCGGCGTGGGTGTTTTTCACACCCATTGTCGTTACTCATGTCAGCATTCGCACTTCTGATACCTCCAGCAAGCTTCTCAACTCACCTTCACAGGCTTACAGAACGCTCCTCTACCGCGTCACTTGCGTGACACCCGCAGCTTCGGTGTGTGGTTTGAGCCCCGTTACATCTTCCGCGCAGGCCGACTCGACTAGTGAGCTATTACGCTTTCTTTAAAGGATGGCTGCTTCTAAGCCAACCTCCTAGCTGTCTAAGCCTTCCCACATCGTTTACCACTTAACCACAACTTTGGGACCTTAGCTGGCGGTCTGGGTTGTTTCCCTTTTCACGACGGACGTTAGCACCCGCCGTGTGTCTCCCATGCTCGGCACTTCTGGGTATTCGGAGTTTGCATCGGTTTGGTAAGTCGGGATGACCCCCTAGCCGAAACAGTGCTCTACCCCCCAGAGTGATACATGAGGCGCTACCTAAATAGCTTTCGAGGAGAACCAGCTATCTCCGAGCTTGATTAGCCTTTCACTCCGATCCACAAGTCATCCCCTACCTTTTCAACGGGAGTGGGTTCGGTCCTCCAGTCAGTGTTACCTAACCTTCAACCTGCTCATGGATAGATCGCCCGGTTTCGGGTCTATACCCAGCGACTAAACGCCCTATTAAGACTCGCTTTCGCTACGCCTACCCTATACGGTTAAGCTTGCCACTGAATATAAGTCGCTGACCCATTATACAAAAGGTACGCAGTCACCTAACAAGTAGGCTCCCACTGCTTGTACGCATACGGTTTCAGGTTCTATTTCACTCCCCTCTCCGGGGTTCTTTTCGCCTTTCCCTCACGGTACTGGTTCACTATCGGTCAGTCAGTAGTATTTAGCCTTGGAGGATGGTCCCCCCATGTTCAGACAAAGTTTCTCGTGCTCCGTCCTACTCGATTTCACTTCAAAGATCCTTTCGCGTACGGGGCTATCACCCACTATGGCCGCACTTTCCAGAGCGTTCCGCTAAAATCAATGAAGCTTAAGGGCTAATCCCCGTTCGCTCGCCACTACTAAGGGAATCTCGGTTGATTTCTTTTCCTCAGGGTACTTAGATGTTTCAGTTCCCCTGGTTCGCCTCTTGCACCTATGGATTCAGTACAAGATACCTAGGTTATCCTAGGTGGGTTCCCCCATTCAGAGATCTCCGGATCAAAGTCTGTTTGCCGACTCCCCGAAGCTTTTCGCAGGCTACCACGTCTTTCATCGCCTCTGACTGCCAAGGCATCCACCGTATGCGCTTCTTCACTTGACCATATAACCCCAAGCAATCTGGTTATACTGTGAAGACGACATTCGCCGAAAATTCGCGCTTGAACTCGCAAATTTTACCTTGACTTGAATGATCACCAGTGAAAGAGATCATTCAGTCTTACTTCTATCACATACCCGAATTTTTAAAGAACAGTTCTGGTGCAAAGACCAGAAATCAATGTTCATTCACGAACATTCATTTCTGAGCTTTCGACGATTGTTTTAGATGGTGGAGCCAAGGAGGATCGAACTCCTGACCTCCTGCGTGCAAAGCAGGCGCTCTCCCAGCTGAGCTATGGCCCCGTATCGGATCACGCAGCACACCAACAATTGGTGGGTCTGGGCAGATTCGAACTGCCGACCTCACCCTTATCAGGGGTGCGCTCTAACCAACTGAGCTACAGACCCAATCGTCTAACCAGTGAATCAAGCAATTCGTGTGGGAGCTTATGAAGAAGCTGAGATCTTCGATTAAGGAGGTGATCCAGCCGCAGGTTCCCCTACGGCTACCTTGTTACGACTTCACCCCAGTCATGAATCACTCCGTGGTAACCGTCCCCCTTGCGGTTAGACTAGCTACTTCTGGAGCAACCCACTCCCATGGTGTGACGGGCGGTGTGTACAAGGCCCGGGAACGTATTCACCGTGACATTCTGATTCACGATTACTAGCGATTCCGACTTCACGCAGTCGAGTTGCAGACTGCGATCCGGACTACGATCGGTTTTATGGGATTAGCTCCACCTCGCGGCTTGGCAACCCTTTGTACCGACCATTGTAGCACGTGTGTAGCCCTGGCCGTAAGGGCCATGATGACTTGACGTCATCCCCACCTTCCTCCGGTTTGTCACCGGCAGTCTCCTTAGAGTGCCCACCCGAGGTGCTGGTAACTAAGGACAAGGGTTGCGCTCGTTACGGGACTTAACCCAACATCTCACGACACGAGCTGACGACAGCCATGCAGCACCTGTGTCTGAGTTCCCGAAGGCACCAATCCATCTCTGGAAAGTTCTCAGCATGTCAAGGCCAGGTAAGGTTCTTCGCGTTGCTTCGAATTAAACCACATGCTCCACCGCTTGTGCGGGCCCCCGTCAATTCATTTGAGTTTTAACCTTGCGGCCGTACTCCCCAGGCGGTCGACTTATCGCGTTAGCTGCGCCACTAAGATCTCAAGGATCCCAACGGCTAGTCGACATCGTTTACGGCGTGGACTACCAGGGTATCTAATCCTGTTTGCTCCCCACGCTTTCGCACCTCAGTGTCAGTATCAGTCCAGGTGGTCGCCTTCGCCACTGGTGTTCCTTCCTATATCTACGCATTTCACCGCTACACAGGAAATTCCACCACCCTCTACCGTACTCTAGCTCAGTAGTTTTGGATGCAGTTCCCAGGTTGAGCCCGGGGATTTCACATCCAACTTGCTGAACCACCTACGCGCGCTTTACGCCCAGTAATTCCGATTAACGCTTGCACCCTTCGTATTACCGCGGCTGCTGGCACGAAGTTAGCCGGTGCTTATTCTGTTGGTAACGTCAAAACAGCAAGGTATTAACTTACTGCCCTTCCTCCCAACTTAAAGTGCTTTACAATCCGAAGACCTTCTTCACACACGCGGCATGGCTGGATCAGGCTTTCGCCCATTGTCCAATATTCCCCACTGCTGCCTCCCGTAGGAGTCTGGACCGTGTCTCAGTTCCAGTGTGACTGATCATCCTCTCAGACCAGTTACGGATCGTCGCCTTGGTAGGCCTTTACCCCACCAACTAGCTAATCCGACCTAGGCTCATCTGATAGCGTGAGGTCCGAAGATCCCCCACTTTCTCCCTCAGGACGTATGCGGTATTAGCGCCCGTTTCCGGACGTTATCCCCCACTACCAGGCAGATTCCTAGGCATTACTCACCCGTCCGCCGCTGAATCCAGGAGCAAGCTCCCTTCATCCGCTCGACTTGCATGTGTTAGGCCTGCCGCCAGCGTTCAATCTGAGCCATGATCAAACTCTTCAGTTCAATACTGCTTGGGTTTTGAGAAAACCCTAAACTTGGCTCAGCAATCGCATTCTCTTAAAAAGAGATAAAACTCTCGAATTCACGAGTGTTACTTGCGTTGCTGATAATCTTGCGATCACCAGTCTTACATCACAAGCACCCACACGAATTGCTTGATTCGACTTGTTAAAGAGCAGTTGGTCAAGGCTTTCGTCTCAACCGAGGCCGCGCATTCTACAGCAACCTCTCGTTCCGTCAAGCGTTATTTTCGAAAATTTTCTTTTCTACTCAACCGCTTGCGCCGACCTTCAAACCATCTTCCGATCAGCGGGAGGCGCATTCTACAGCGTTCAAATTCGCTGTCAAGCACCTCGGTGAAGCTTCGTTTCGAACCCCTTTCGGGACCGAACCGCTGCGGCGGACAACCTGCCGGAGCGCTTCACCACCCCTGGGAGAGAATCCGTAAATCCTTGATTTTCAAGCATTTACTCTTCGTCGTCGCCGGGAGTGGTGCGCATTATAGGGAGATAGAAACTGGCGTCAACACTTATTTGAAACTTTTTAACCCAAAGGTCAGGAAGCCCAGAGGACGCCCCATTCCTCCTTTATAGGCTGGCTTGCCCCGCCCTCTCCTTCTGTTGCCTCATATAAGGAATGCGAGCCACGGCTCCGCCGCTTTCGACGAGTGTTCCATGCGCCTCATACATACCTCCGACTGGCACCTGGGCCAGACCCTGCACGGCCAGGACCGCGATCATGAGCATGCGCGCTTCCTCGACTGGCTGCTGCGCCAGCTGGAAGAGCAGCGCGCCGATGTCCTGCTGATCGCGGGCGATATCTTCGACACGATCAATCCACCGCTCAAAGCCCAGGAGCGCCTCTACGACTTCATCGTCAGCGCCCATCGGCGGCTGCCGCGGCTGGAGATCGTGATGATCGCAGGCAACCACGACTCCGGCGCGCGCATCGAACTGCCCGCTCCGCTGATGAAACGACTGAACGCCCATGCCATCGGCCGGATCGGCTGGATAGACGAAAGCCTCGATAGCGATCGCCTGCTGCTGCCCCTGCACGACGCGGATGGCCAGGTCGCCGCCTGGTGCCTGGCCCTGCCCTTCCTGCGTCCCGCCGAAGTCACCGGAGGCGGGCTCGGCGACGATTACCTGGCCGGTATCCGCCAGGTGCACGAACGCCTGGTTGCCGCCGCGCACGCCCGTCGCACGCCGGGACAGGCACTGGTCGCCGTCAGCCACGCACACATGGCCGGCGGCTCGGTTTCCGAAGACTCCGAGCGAAACCTGATCATCGGCAACGTCGAAGCGCTGCCCGCCAGCCTGTTTCCGGAGCAGATCGCCTACGTAGCCCTCGGTCATCTGCACAAGCCACAGAAAGTCGCCGGACAGGAGCGCATTCGCTATAGCGGCTCGCCGCTGCCGCTGTCCTTCGCCGAAGTGAACTATCGCCACCAGGTCCTCCTCGTCACCCTGGAAGGTGAGCGCCTGAAGGATGTACAGAGTCTTCCGGTGCCACGCGCGGTGGAACTGTTGCGCATCGGCCCCGCGCCTCTTGGCGAGGTGCTCGATCGAATCGGCGAACTGGCCGAGGCCGACCTGCTGAACGAACAGCGGCCCTGGCTGGAAGTCCGCGTCATGCTGGATCAGCCGCAACCGGACCTGCGCCAGCAGGTCGAGAGCGCCCTGCTGGGCAAGGCTTGCCGTCTGGTGCGCATCGCCAGCGAGTACCAGCGCCGCGACGAAGAGCAGGCGCCGCTGCTCGGGCTCGACCAACTCAACCCCCAGGAACTGTTCAGCCGCGCCTGGGAAAGCGCCTATGGCTCCGGCCCGGATGCGCAGGCGCTGGATGACTTCGCCAGCCTGCTGCAAAGCGTCGAACTGGCCACCGAAGAGCCCCCGGGGAAATAAGCCGTTCCATGAAGATTCTCGCCATCCGCCTGAAGAACCTCGCCTCCCTCGCTGGCGAGCAGGAAATCGACTTCACCCGCGAACCGCTGTCCAGCGCCGGCCTGTTCGCCATCACCGGTCCGACCGGCGCCGGCAAGAGCACCGTGCTGGACGCCCTGTGCCTGGCCCTGTTCGGCAGCACGCCGCGGCTGGAAAGCACTTCGGCCAGCAGCAAGGTTCCCGATGGCCGGAACGAGCTGTCCAGCAACGACGAACGCAACCTGCTGCGCCGCGGTTGCGCCAGCGGCTACGCCGAAGTGGATTTCGTCGGCATCGACGGCCACCGCTATCGCGCCCGCTGGGAAACCCGGCGCTCCCGGGACAAGGCGGACGGCGCCTTGCAAAAGAGCCAGCAGAGCCTCCAGGACCTGGAGACCCAGCAAATGCTGGCAGCGAACAAGAAAAGCGAGTTCCGCGAACAGCTGGAGCAGAAGCTCGGCCTCAATTTCGCCCAGTTCACTCGCGCCGTGCTGCTGGCCCAGAGCGAATTCAGCGCCTTCCTCAAGGCCAGCGACAACGACCGCGGCGCATTGCTGGAGAAACTCACCGACACCGGCCTGTACAGCCAATTGAGCAAAGCCGCCTATCAGCGCGCCAGCCAGGCCGACGAGCAGCGCAAGCAACTCGAGCAACGCCTGGAAGGCAGCCTGCCCCTGGCCGAGCAGGCCCGGGCCGGGCTCGAGGCGGCGCTGGAATCCCACGCCCAGGCGCGTCTCCAGGAGCAACAGGCACTGCAACGTCTGGAAGGCCAGCAACAATGGTTCACCGAGGAGCAGCGGCTGCTGCAATCCTGCGAGCACGCACAAGGTCAACTGGCCGAGGCCAGGCAGGCCTGGGACGCCCTGGCGACGGAGCGGGAAACCCTGCAATGGCTGGAGCGCCTGGCTCCGGTTCGCGGTCTGATCGAACGCCTGAAGCAACTCGAGCAGGAACTCCGGCACTCCGAGCAGCAGCAGCGGCAGCGCACCGAGCAGCAAGCCGCGGGTGCCGAGCGCTTGCAAGGATTGCAGGCCCGCTTGCAGGAGGCGCGCGAGCGCCAGGCCCAGGCCGACAACCATCTGCGTCAGGCCCAGGCGCCGTTGCGCGAGGCTTTCCAGCTGGAGAGCGAGGCCAGGCGCCTGGAGCGAACGCTGGCCGAGCGACAGGAACTCCATCGGCAATCGAACCAGCGCCACGCCCAGCAAAGCGACGCCGCTCGGCAACTGGATATGGAGCAGCAGCGCCATGTCGCGGAACAGGCGCAACTGCAGGCGGCATTGCGCGACAGCCAGGCTCTCGCCGCGCTCGGCGACGCCTGGGCGACCCACCAGGGCCAGCTCGCCGCCTTCGTGCAACGTCGCCAGCGCGCGCTCGAAAGCCAGGCGCAGCTCCCCGAGCTGGAAAAATCCCTGGCCCAGGCTGGGGAACCGCTCGAACGCTTGCAGGCGCAATGGACCGCCCTCCATGGCAGCGAGCCGGACGACCTGGCGGCACGCCTGGACGAATTGCGCCGGCAGACTGATAGCCTGGAACGACAACAAGCGCTCCACAAGGAATGGCAACAGGCCCTCGACCAACGCACCGGCCTGGCTCGACGCCTGGGCGAACTCGACCAGCGTATGGTCGAGCAGGAGCAGGCATTGCTCGACCTGAAACGACAAGGCAGCCAATGCGCCGAGGAGGTGAAGGCGGCGGAGCAGGCCCTGCAGGTCACCCGCGAGTTGCTCCAGCGCCAACGTCTGGCCCGCAGCGCCAGCGTCGAGCAACTGCGCGCCGGCCTGGTGGACGGCGAGGCCTGTCCGGTCTGCGGCAGCCAGGAGCATCCCTATCACCATTCCGAGCAACTGCTCGCCGCCCTCGGTGAACACGACGACCAGGAGCAGGTCCGCGCCGAGCAGTCCCTCGAGCGGCTGCGACAGACCCTGGTCGGTCTGCGCGAGGGCTATTCCAGCCAGCGGGAAAGACTCAACCAGAGTCGCCAGGAGCAGCAGGAACTGACTGGCCAACTGGCCGCGCTCGATCGGCAACTGGACCAATGGACGCTGCCGGAAGAACTGCGACTCCTGCAGCCGTCCGCGCAGTTGGAGTGGCTGGCACAACGCCTGGACGACCTGGCAGGGCAGCGCCAGCAGTGCCAACGAGACTTCGACCGGCTGATCGCCCGCCAGCGCCAGACCCAGCAATTGCAGCAGGAACTGCGGGCCGCCGAGACGATCCTGCAACAGCGCCAGCAGGCGCTGACGGAACAACGGCAGCGCTACGAACATTTGCAGCAGCAGGTCGAGGAGGACAGCCAGCAATTGCGTCCATTGCTCTCCGACGAGCACTGGCAGCGCTGGCAGGCAGATCCGCTGCGGACTTTCCAGGCACTCGGCGAGTCCATCGAGCAACGCCGGCAGCAACAGGCGCGGCTTCAGCAAATCGAACAGCGTCTGCAGGAGCTCAAGCAGCGCTGCGATGAATCGAGCTGGCAACTGAAGCAAAGCGACGAGCAACGCAACGAAGCCCGTCAGGCAGAGGAAAGGGCCCAGGCGGAACTCGCCGAACTGAACGGACGCCTCGGCGCTCACCTGGGCCAGCACGCCTGCGCCCAGGACTGGCAGCTATCGCTGGAGCACGCCGCGCAAGCGGCGCAGAGCGCCGTCGAGACGCTCCAGGCGCCCCTGGATTCGCTGCGCGAGGAACAACTGCGACTCGCCGAAGCCCTGGAACACCTGCAGCAGCAACGGCAGCGCCAACAGGATGAGTTCCAGCGCCTTCAGGCCGACTGGCAGGCCTGGCGCGAACGCCAGGACAACCTCGACGACAGCCGCCTCGACGCCCTGCTCGGCCTTTCCGAGGAACAGGCGACGCAATGGCGGGAGCAATTGCAGCGACTGCAAGAGGAGATCACCCGCCAGCAGACGCTGGAAGCAGAGCGCCAGGCGCAACTGCTCCAGCATCGCCGGCAGCGGCCGGAAACCGACCGCGAGGCGCTGGAAGACAACCTGCGGCAACAGCGCGAACGCCTGGCCGCCAGCGAACAGGCCTACCTGGATACCTACAGCCAGTTGCAGGCCGACAACCAGCGCCGCGAGCAGAGCCAGGCGCTGCTTGCCGAACTGGAGCGAGCCCGCGCCGAGTTCCGCAGATGGGGCCGCCTGAACGAACTGATCGGTTCGTCCAGCGGCGACAAGTTCCGCCGCATCGCCCAGGGCTACAACCTCGACCTGCTGGTGCAGCACAGCAACGTGCAGTTGCGCCAGTTGGCGCGGCGCTACCGCCTGCAGCGCGGCGGCAGCGAACTGGGCCTGCTGGTGGTGGACACCGAGATGGGCGACGAACTGCGCTCGGTGTATTCGCTCTCCGGCGGCGAGACCTTCCTGATTTCCCTGGCCCTGGCGCTCGGCCTGGCCTCGATGGCATCGAGCAAGCTGCGCATCGAGTCGCTGTTCATCGACGAAGGCTTCGGCAGCCTCGACCCGGAATCCCTGCAACTGGCGATGGATGCCCTGGACAACCTGCAGGCCCAGGGGCGCAAGGTGGCGGTGATTTCCCACGTCCAGGAAATGCACGAACGGATCCCGGTCCAGGTGCGGGTCCAGCGCGAGGGCAACGGCATGAGCAGCCTGAAGGTGGTCGGCTGAGCCGACCGCCCAGGCGGCACGTCAGAACGGCAGCTCGGTCTGTTCACCCGGAGCATGCGGCGGCTGCTCTTCCCTTTCCGGCCGCAGATGCAGCATCAGCCCGCTGAGCCGGCGCACCTTGCGCCGCACTGCTTCCTCGAACACCCCGGGCAGGCTTTCCACCAGGCTGAACCAGTCGCGGGCGCGGGTGATACCGGTGTACACCAGCTCCTTGGTCAGCACCGGGTTCAGCGCGTCCGGCAGGACCAGCGCGGTATGGGCGAACTCCGAACCCTGCGACTTGTGCACGGTCATGGCGAACACGGTGTCCACCTCGACCAGGCGGCTCGGCAGGACGAAGCGCACGCCGCCGCTACCGTCGTTGCGCGGGAAGGCCACGCGCAGCGCGAAGCGCAGGCTGCCGTCGTCGTTGCGCTCGGGCAGGCGCAGGGCGATGCCGATATCGCCGTTCATCAGCCCCAGGCTGTAGTCGTTGCGCGTCACCAGTACCGGCCGCCCCTCGTACCAGCCGTGATCGGCCTCGATCAGGCCAAGGCGCAGCAGTTCTGCCGCTACCCGCTGGTTCAGTCCTTCCACGCCCCATGGGCCGCGGCGCAGCGCGCAGAGCAGGCGGAAGGCGTCGAAAGCCGTCAGTACCGACTGCGCCCAGCGCTCCCAGGCGCCATCCTCCAGCGCCAGTCCGGCGGCCGGGCGGCCCTCGGCCAGGCGTTGCAGGTAGTGCCGGTAGCCGTACGGCGTGCCCGGCGCCTGCGGATGACCGTCGACGAACAGCCGGGCGAAGGCTGCATCGCGCTCCCCGCGCAGGCGCAGGTCGAAGAGGTCGGCGGGCGGACTGTCCAGCAGCGCGCGCGCGTCGCCGGCCTGTTGCCGGTTGACCAACCGCGCCAGGCGCCCGATCCCGCTGCTCGCGCCGAAGCGCCGGGAATGCCGCAGCATGACGGTCTGTTGCGCCAGCGGATGCGCCTGCGCCGAACCTTCGCGCAAGCCCTGCCAGGTTTCGCCGCTGACCCGCTGCAACCAGGCGCGGGTCTCGGCGCTGTACCAGCCCTCCTCGGCATCCCGGCAGAGATCGCCGAGCACCGCGCCGGCCTCTACCGAGGCCAACTGGTCCTTGTCGCCGAGCAGGATCAGGCGCGCCTGCGGCGGTAGCGCATCGAGCAGGCTGGCCATCATTTCCAGGTCGATCATCGAGGCCTCATCCACCACCAGCACGTCCAGCGCCAAAGGGTTGTCCCGGTGGTGGCGGAAGTGCCGGGTATCCGGACGGCTGCCAAGCAGACGGTGCAGGGTAGTGACCTCGGCGGGGATCGCCTGCAACACGTCTTCCGCCAGCGGCAGGGCCCGGACCTGCTGGCCGATGGATTCGGAGAGACGCGCCGCGGCCTTGCCGGTGGGCGCCGCGAGGCGGATGCGCAGCGGCTGGCCGGCGGCTACCGCCGGTGCCTGGAGCAGACCGAGCAGGCGCACCACGGTGGTGGTCTTGCCGGTACCGGGACCGCCGGTGATCAGGCTGAAATAGCCGCGGGCCGCCAGGGCGCAGGCCAGCTTCTGCCAGTCGGTGACGCGCTGGCCGTCTTCCGTAGGCGCCTGCGCGAACAGCGCGGCCAGGCGCGGCGCCAGGTCTGCGGCCAGGGGCGCCTGCCGACCCAGGCGCTCGCGCAGGGCCAGGGCGATCTCCAACTCGTGCCGCCAATAACGACGCAGGTAGAGACGCTGGGCGCAAAGCACCAGCGGCGAGGTCGCCGTCTCGCTCGGCTCGGGATCGCCTGGGCGCTCGTCGACCACCTCCACCAGCGGTGACGCCGCCAGGGCCTCGCGCCAGGCGTCGAGGCGCACGCCGTGCAGCAGTTGCGACGGCAACAGCACATCGCGGCCTTCGTCGCCTTCCGGCGGCAGCGACAGTGCCGCGTCGGGCGCGCCGAGGGTCGCCTCCAGGTCCAGGCAGACGTGACCGTGGCCCAGTTGGTGGCTGGTCAGCGCCGCCGCCAGCAGCACCCGGGGATCGGCCTGCGGCTGCAACTCGACGAGGAAGGCGACGAACGCCCGGTCCAGCGCCCGTAGCCAGCCGCGCGCCACCCACAGGTCGAGCTGGCGCAGCAGGTCGTGGCGTGCCGCCAGCGGTTGCGCTACCTGGTCGTCGCGGCCATCGCGGACTTCGCCGGCCAGTTGCTTGAGGGTCGGATTCATCGCTCGGCTCCCGGCTGGCCGCTGAACAGCGCGTCCAGGCGTTCGATCAGTTCCCGCGGCGGGCGCTCGAAGTGCAGGCCCTGGGTCGCCGCGCGGGCGCCGCGGAGGAACAGGTACACGGCGCCGCCCATGTGGCGGTCGTAGTCGTAGTCGGGCAGGCGCGCCTTCAACTGCCGGTGCAGGGCCAGCAGGTACAACACGTACTGCAGGTCATAACGGTTCTCCAGCACCGCGGCGGTCATCGCTTCCGGGCTGTAGGCGCCGTCGTCGGCGCCCAGCCAGTTGGACTTGTAGTCGGCCACGTAGAAACGCCCCTGGTGCTCGAAGACCAGGTCGACGAAGCCCTTGAACATGCCGTTCAGCAGGGTCGGCGCCAGCGCCGGACGCGCCGCGCCGCCGAGGGTATGGCGCCGGACCAGGGCGTCGATCGCCTCGGCCTGGACCTGGTGGGTGGCGAACCAGAACTCCATTTCCACCTGGTAGGCGACCAGCCCGGCCAGGCTGGTTTCGCCACCGGGCCAGCGCAGCGGTTCGGCGAGATACTGCTCCAGCCACAGGTCGAGCGGTTCGGCCCAGTCCTTCCAGCCACGCAGATCGCAGCGTCGCGCGACCAGTTCGCGGCGCCGCTGGGCATCGGCGCGCGCCACCTCGAAGCCTTCGCGGCCGGCCCATTCGAGCAGCCCGTGGAGGAAGGTGCCGGGAGCCGGTCCGCGCGGGAAGCGATGCAGGTCGTCGCGCATCTCGCTGGCGTGCGCGACCGGCGGCTGTTCGGCGGAACGGCCTTCTTCGTGGAAGGTGGCTTCCTCGGCGCTGATCGGCTCCTGCGATTCGTCGCTCTCCAACACCTCGTCATCGTCCAGCCCGGCGGAGGCCTGCAATTGCAGGCCGGAATAGCTGGCGACCCACCACTTCTCGCGGCTGCTGCGGCGGGTTTCGCGGGCCTGCCCAAGGCCCTGGCCGCGCCCTGCGACATAGCGTTCGGCGTCCGCCTCGGGGGCCGGCTCGACGACAATCTCCCGGCACTCGCCGCGCAACGCGGCGAGGCATTGTCCGAGGCCATCGCTGCCGATGGTCGCGCCGCCGGCAAGCAGGTAGCCCAGGGCCCCCTTGTGCAACTCCGGCGACTTGCTGTTGCTCGCCACCAGCGGCGCGATGCCCAGCCACACCGAATGGCGGGCGCGGGTCAGGGCCACGTAGAGCAGGCGCATGTCTTCGCCGAGGCGCTCGTCGTTGGCCTGCTCGTAGGCCCGCGCAGCCTGCTCCTTGCGCCGCGCCAGCTCGATGACCCGCCCTGCAGCGCCATCCTCGTGGAAACTCGCCGGCGCGCCGCTGTTGCCGTCCAGCTCCCTCCAGCTGCAGATGAAGGGCAGCAGCACCAAGGGGTATTCCAGCCCCTTGGACTTGTGGATGGTCACCACCTTGATCAGGTCGGCGTCGCTTTCCAGGCGGAGGATCTCTTCGCTCCCCGGACTCTGCACCTGCTCGGCCAGATGGCGGATCAGCGCGTGCTCACCGTCCAGCTCCACCGCCGCGCGCTGCAGCCACTCGGCCAGGTGCAGCAGGTTGGTCAGGCTGCGCTCGCCATCGGCATGCCGCAGCAGGCGCGCCGGCAGTTCGAAGTCGGCGAGCAGGCGCCGCAGCATCGGCAATACGCCCTGGGCCTGCCAGGACCGGCGATAGTCGCGGAAGCGCAGGACCATCCGTTCCCAGAACAGTTCGTCCTGGTTCAATCGTTCCAGGGTCGCCCAGTCCAGGTGCAGGCTGCGGGTAGCCAGGGCGACCCGCAGCAGCGTATCGGCACCGGGATCGGCGCAGGCGCGCAGCCAGTGCAGCAGGTCGATGGCCTCCTGGCTGTCGAACACCGAGTCGCGGTCGGACAGGTAGACGCTGGCCAGTCGTCGCGCCGCCAACGCGCTGCGGATCGCCTCGGCCTCGGCGCGACCGCGGACGAGGATGGCGATATCCGCCGGGCGCAACGCCCGCCAGCCGCCCTGCTCGTCGGCGAAGCCGGCGCGGCCCAGGTCGGCCAGGCTCAGCCAGCGGCGGATGGCGCTGGCGCTGCGCTCGGCCATTTCCTGGCGATACGCCGCGGAGCCGAGCACGCCGGCTTCGACATCAAGGTTCCAGAACGTCATCGCTGGCGCCTCGGCACCGTCGATCAACAAACGTTCGGCGCGCCCCTGGGCGTCCACCGCATGGAACGGCACCGGGTTTTCCAGCCCCTCGCGGGCGAAACGGAAGGCGCCGCGCGGATGCTCTTCGGCGAAGGCGAAGCAGCGGTTGGCGGCCGCCACCATAGCGGCGGTCGAGCGGAAGTTCTTGCCAAGGGTGTAATGCCGCCCGCGAGTGGCCTCGCGGGCGCGCAGGTAGGTATGGATGTCGGCACCGCGGAAGGCGTAGATCGCCTGCTTGGGGTCGCCGATCATGAACAGGCCGGTTTCCCGCGCCTGGGGCTCGTCGGGATCGGCGGCGATCCGGTAGATGCGCTCGAAGATCCGGTACTGCACCGGGTCGGTATCCTGGAACTCGTCGATCAGCGCCACCGGGAACTGCTCGCGGATCAATTGCGCCAGGCGCTCGCCACCAGGCCCCTGCAAGGCGCGGTCGAGGCGGCTGAGCAGGTCGTCGAAGCCGATCTCGGCACGCCGCTGCTTCTCGATCTCCAGTTCGTGCCCGACTTCGCCCAACGCGTGCAACAACAGGTGGGGAGCGAGATCGGGACGCTCTTCCTGATGCGCGGCCCAGGCGTCGATGGCCCTTAGCGCGGCATGCTTGGGCGCCACGCGCTTGGCGGTGAGCTTGATCCGGGTCTGGCCGAACTTGCCGAGGTTGGCCGGCTGCTCGCCGCCCTCGCTCCAGTCCGCCAACGCTTGCAGCCAGGCGTCGAAGGTCTCGTCGCTGTCCTTGCCGCGATAGCTGTTGCCGTTCAGGTAGGGACGCAGGTCGCGCAGCAGCGCTTCCAGTTCGACGCGCGCTGCGCGCCAGGCGGCGCGGGCCTGCGCGTCCAGTTGGTCGAGCTGGCGATACCAGTCGCCGCCCTGCTCCAGCAAGGCTGTCAGTGACTCGGGCGCACTCAGCGCCTGGTCGGCGTAGCGGAAGTCGGCGTCCTGCCGCGCCAGCAGCGGCTGCAAGGCCTTGCCCAGCGCCTCCGGCCCGCTGTAGCAACTGGCCACGGCTTGCGCCGCCGGAGCCGTCAGGCCGTAGAAGTTACGCCGCCAGTAGTCCCGTACCACTTCGGCGAGCAATTCGCTCTGGTCGGTTTCCAGGTTCTGGGTGAACAGGCTGCCGCTGTCGAAGGCGTGCTCGCGCAGCATCCGGTAGCACCAACTGTGGATGGTCGATACCGCGGCCTCGTCCATCCACTCCGCGGCCAGGCGCAGCAGGCGCGCGCAGCCCGGCCAGCGCTCGGCGGGATACTGCTGGCGCAACGCGACCAGCAGGCCGTCGTGGCGCTCCTGCGGCTCGGCGAAACAACGCGCCGCTTCGCCCAGGCGGCTGCGGATACGCTCGCGGAGTTCCTGGGTCGCCGCATCGGTGAAGGTCACCACGAGGATTTCCGGCGGGCTCAGCGGCCGGCCGAAAGCGTTCTCGCCGCCATGGTCGAGGACCAGGCGTACGTATAGCAGGGCGATGGTGAACGTCTTGCCGGTACCGGCGCTGGCCTCGATCAGGCGGCTGCCGTGCAACGGGAAGTCCAGCGGATCGAGGGCCACGGGCATCTGCTGCTGGCTCATGCCTGCTCCTCCGCGCCACGTCCCAGGGCAGCCAGCAGCGGCGCGTAGAGCTGCTCGGCCCAGTGCGCGAACTCACCGCTGGCGAGCAGCCTGTCGAAGTCCGGATAGACCCGAGCCAGCGTCGGCGAGGCGTCCACCTCGCCCCCCATGCCGAACCCTCCCTCGTAGCGCTTGCGCGCCTCGCGCATGGCTTTCTCGGGCTCTGCGGCGCCACCACTGGCGAGCCAGGCGAAAGCGGTCCGGCAGGCCACCGGCAACGGCTGGCGCATGCCCTGGCGCCAGGCGTCGATCAACTGGTCGAGGTACTCGCCGGCACGCTCGCTCGGCAACGGCGGAATCTCCAGGGTGCCGGTCTGGCTCACCAGCACGCTGCTCACCGGCTGGCCGAGACGTTGCAGGGCGAGGTGCTGCAACCAGTGGCGCACCAGGCTGTGCCACTTGAAGCCGCGCCCTTCATGGAGCTTGCCGCTGAGCAACTGCAGGCGCGCCAGGCGCCCGGAAGCGTCGCGACGCAAGCCGCCGAGCCAGTCCTCCAGCTCCAGCCCGGACGGATGGCGATGGCGCAACTCCTGCTGCTGCTCGACCGCCTCCGGCCAGCGCTCGATTTCCTGGCGGTAGCGCCAGAGCAGGTCGGGCAGCGGTTGCAGCAAATGGCGCGCGGAGAACTCGCCGAACGCCGCCAGCGGCAGGCGACCCTGTCGCCGCAGTCGCTCGACCTGGGCCTGCAACTGCGCCGGCAGGCCCTCGGCATCCCAGTCCCGCTCGACCCAGCGCTTCATGCGTTCGGTCAGCTCGAATTGCAGCTTCCAGTTGTCCAGCGCGTCCAGTTCGAAAGGTTCTTCGTCGTTGCCGGTCAATTGCTCGTCGTCGAAACGCACCTTGAGCCGCTGCTGGAAGAACGCATTCACCGGGTTGGCGAGGAACTCCGCCAGCGCTCGCAGCCCCAGTGCGCCCTCCAGTTCAAGCGGCGGCAGGGACGCTTCGGCGTCGGGAACGGCGATGTCGTCCTCGCTATGGACCTCGCGCCACTCGCGGGCGTAGGTGAACAGGCCATCGACGCCCTGCTCCGGCGCATCGTGAAAATACCGACGGCTGAACGGCTGCAGCGGATGCTCCTGGGTCAGGGCACGCAGCAGCGCCTCGCCGTCGCCGTCCGGGTCCAGACGCCAGCCGGCCGCCAGGTGATCGCGCAACTGGCCGATCAGCACCGAGGGCGGCCGCTCGCCATTGTCGCGGATACTCCGCCCCACCCAGCTCACGTAGAGCTGCTCGCGCGCCGAGAGCAGCGCCTCGAGCAGCAGGTAGCGGTCGTCCTCGCGCCGCGAGCGGTCGCCGGGGCGGTAGTCGTTGCGCATCAGGTCGAAATCCAGCGGCGACTGCTGGCGGGGGTAGTCGCCATCGTTCATGCCAAGCAGGCAGACCAGCCGGAACGGGATCGCGCGCATCGGCATCAACGTGCAGAAACTCACCGCGCCAGCCAGGAAGCGCTGGTTCAGGCCGCCCTGGTCCAGGCCGCCGAGCCAGGCCTCGCGTATCACGCTGATCGGCAGCGGCTCGGCGAAGGCCGCACAGGCGCAGTGTTCCTGCCAGCGCTCGAGCAGTTGCAGGAGCTGGGTGAGGAGCAGTTCGTCGCGCTCGTCGTGGGCCTCGAAGAACACCGTGAGCAGGGCTTGCAGGCGCTCGCCCCACTGCGCCGGGGTGGCCGGTTCGGCCAGCTCGGCGTAGGCCACCTCGAGGCGCTCCAGCAGCACAGCCAGCGGGCCTGCCAGGGCGGCGTCCAGGCCACCGACCTCATCGTAGGGCTGGATGCCTTGCAGGGCCGCGCCTTCGCCGACCGCGTAGCCGAGCAGCATGCGCCGCAGACCGAAGCGCCAACTGTTGCCCTCCAGTCCCGCTGGCAGGCCGAGACGCTCGCGCTGCGCGGCATCCAGCCCCCAGCGCACGCCGGCGCCTTCGATCCAGCGGTGCAGGGTCGCCAGGTCGGCCTCGTCGACGCCGAAACGCCGGCGCAATGCCGGGACGTCCAGCAGGTCGAGGATCTCGCTCACGGCGAAACGGCTGTCGGGCAGTTTCAGCAGGTGCTCCAGGGCGATCAGCAGCGGCTCGCGACCGCGCTGTCCCTGGTCGGCCAGGGTATAGGGAATGAAGCGCTGGTCGTCGCGCGGCACCTGGCCGAACACCGCCTCGATGTGCGGCGCGTAGGCGTTGATGTCGGGGACCATGACGATCACGTCGCGCGGCTTCAGGCTCGGATCGGCGTTGAAGCGGGCGAGCAACTGGTCGTGGAGGATCTCCACTTCGCGCTGCGCGCTGTGGGCCACATGGAAGCGGATCGAGGCGTCGCTCCGCGGCGCCACCGGCGGCCAGTGCTCGCGGGTTTCCGCCAACGGGCGCAGTTCGAGGATATCGTCCTGCAACTGGCCGAGCAGCCCGTGCGGGGCCTCCTCGCTGAACAGGTCGATGCGCCCGCCGTTGACCTCGCCGAACAGATTCCGATAGCTGTCCGGGTCGTCGTAGCTGTCGAGCAGGTTGATGTAGTCGCGGCCCTGCTTGCCCCAGGCCGCCAGCAACGGCTGGGCATGCTGGTGCTGGCGGTCCTCGTCGAGGTCGGCGGGGACGCCGGCGCGGCGCTGCTGGCGGCGGTACTCGTGGCGCAACAGGTCCTTGTCGGCGACGATGTCGGCCCAGTGGTGGCGACAGGGGTTGTGCACGCAGAGCAGCACCTGGCTGAACCTGGCCAGGGCGGCCAGCGCCTCGAGGGTCTGCGCCGGCATCGAGGAAATCCCGAACACCACTACTCGTCGCGGCAACGCGCGCGGCGCCGCGCTGGCGAAGCGCAGCGCCTCGATGAAGCGCCGGTGCACGCCGGAGCGGCTGCGGGCCAGGCTATCGGCACCGACGTCGGCGAGCAGCGCGCGCCACAATTCGGCCTGCCAGCGCTCGTCGGCACCGAGCGGGCGCGCCTGCCCGTTCGCCGTGCGCAACTGGTCGCGGCCCTGGCTCCAGTCGTCGAGCCAGTCGCCGCGATAGACCTGGTACTGGTCGAACAGGTCGGCCAGGCGCTCGGCCAGTTGATGACGCTTGCGCAGGTCGGCATCGTCGGCGAGGAAACGTTGCAGGGTGCGGAACTCGGGACGCTCCAGCAATCCGGGAAGCAGACGCATCAGGCGCCAGGTCAGCGGCGCCTTGTCCAATTCGGAAACCTCGGGAATGCTTTCGCGGCCCAGCACCGCGCGATAGGCCTGCCAGAGGAACTGCGCCGGCAACTGCACCTCCAGCGCCGCGGCGATGCCGCCACCGCCGCCACCGTCCTCGCGGGGATCTTCGGCCAATGCCAGCTTCAACCATTGGGCGATGCCGTTGCTGTGCACCAGGACCCGCTCGCTTTCCAGCGGCGCCAGCGGATAGCGGCGCATCCAGGAAACGGCGAGGTCGCGCAGGTCGTCCAGGCGATTGCCGTGGACGATCATGAATCCAGGCGTGAGGGCGGTGGTTCCCAAGGGTTCTGGCATCGGTACGGCTATTCCTGGCGCAAGGCTCTGGCGAAAGAGGTCAGGATCGGGCGGCGACGAAGCGTCGTTCCAGTTCGAGGCTGTCGGCCATGCGGAAATCGCTCCAGCGCTCGCTCAGGCCGAGATGGCTGTCCGCCTGGCAATCCGGGGCACTGGCGCAACGGCGGGTGAAGGTGTTGACCACCTCGACCATCTCCTCGCGCTCGGCGCCGACCAGCAGCGCCGCGTGCGCCAGCACCACCGGCCGGCCGGCGCCGTTGCGCCGCCAGCGTTGCGCGGTCCCGGCGAGCTTGCGCCCATCCAGGGTGACATTGTAGCGGCCGTCGCAGAAGGAACCGGCCACGGCGCCCACGCCGGCGTCCAGGCCGCGCTCGCGGAGCCAGTCGCAGATCGGCTGGCACAGCCGCAGGTAGGCGGTTTCGATACGGGTCTGCTCGTTGTCGCCGGGCCCCAGCGCATAGGACAGGGCGATGTTCAGCACGCCCGGCGATTGCGGCACCGGCTCGCCGCCGGTATCGCGCAGCAGCACCGGCCAGCCGCGTTCGGCGACCGCTGCGCTGGCCGGCGCGAATCCTTCCAGGCGCTCCATCCGGCGCGGCATGACCAGCGCCCGATCGCAGGGCTGCCAGAGCAACAGGCCATGCTCGCGGGCACCGCCACACACCTCGTCGAGCAGGGCGCGCTCGGCGTCCAGCCCATCCTGCACGGAAAACACTTCGACCACGATTCTTCCTCTTCCAGGCTGGCACGGCTCGGCTCCCACGCGGGGAGCGCTGCCTATGATAGCCAGTAGCGGCGCCTCCGTGCGCCGTAATCGCGAGGAAGTTGCCGGGAAATCAGCAGGTTGCCGAGCGCAGGCGGGCCGGGCGGCGCTGCCAGAACTCGGCCAGAAGGACCCCGGCCAGGGTCAGCGCGCCGCCGACCAGGTGATGGACGGTCAGGCGCTCGCCGAGCACCAGGGTGGCGATGCAGGCGGTGATGATCGGCAGCAGGTTGAAGAACAGCGCCATCCGGCTCGGCCCGAGACGGGCGACACCGTGCATCCAGGCCAGCGCGGCGACGATCGAGGCGAACAGCGCGGCGTACAGCACCAGCGGCAGGTTGGCGGCGTTCAGGCCGGTGCGCGGCGACAGCAGGTACAGCGGCAGCAGGGCGAGGATCGCCACCAGCACCTGCAGGTAGAGCAGTTGCATGGCCGGCAGCTTCAGGCTCCATTTCTTCAGCAGCACGCTGTACACCGCATAGGCCAGGGTGGCGACGATCATCATCGCGTCGCCGAGGTTCACTCCATGCTCCAGCAAAGCGCCGAGATGGCCCTGGGAAATCACCAGCACCACGCCGGCCAGCGACACCAGCGCGCCGAGCAGCGCCCCGGCGTTCAGCCGGTGGGCCAGGATGCTGCTGGCCAGGCCCAGCGACATCAGGGGCATCAGCGACAGGATGATGCCCATGTTGGTGGCGCTGGTCAGCGCCGCCGCGTAGTAGGCCAGGCTCTGGTAGACGGCCATGCCGAGCAGGCCGAGGACCACGAACTTGCCGAGGTTGGCGAGGATGTAGCGGCGGTTGCGCAGCACCGGGCCAAGCATGAAAGGCGTCAGCGCCAGGCCGACCAACAGCCAGCGGAAGAAACCGATCTCGGCGGGCTGGATGATCCCCACGGCGAGCTTGCTGACGACGGTGTTGCCGGCCCAGATGAACACGGCCAGCAGGGGAAACAGGTATTGCATGGGAGGTTCCGCACTATGAAAAAGGAATACAGGGGCATTCTGAGCCAGTCCGAATACAGACGTATAATGAATTCCAGACAAACCACCCGTAGGTTCGGACATGTCGACCACCACCCTGCTGCGCCTTCCCGATCTCCAGGGGCAGTCTTTCGACGTCTATTTCCGCTATGACGAGTTCGGCGCCGACACCCACTCGCCGCCGCACACCCACGCCTGGGGCCAGCTCAACTATGCAGCCCATGGCGTGATGCAGCTGGAGATCGACGGCCAGCGCTTCCTCTCGCCTCCGCAATACGCGGTATGGATACCACCGGAGCGGGTGCACAGCTGCTACAACAGCCAGGCCATCGTCTACCGCTCGCTGTACCTCTCCACCGAGCTGTCACGACGCCTGCCGGCGACACCCTGCACCCTGGCGATCAGCGCGATCCTCAAGGCGATCCTCTCGGACTTCGCCGAGCGCGGGGTCAACCTGCCGACCTCGGCGCAGGACCTGCGCCTGGCCCGGGTCGTCATGGACCAGCTGGAATGCGCCCAGCCCCACGACGACTACCTGCCCTACGGCCGTACCCCGGCGCTGCGCGAGGTGCTCGACGCACTGCAGGCCGAGCCGGGCGACAACCGCTCGCTGGCGCAATGGGCGCAGCAGGTGCACAGCACCGAGCGAACCCTGGCCCGACACTGCCAGCGCGAACTGGGCATGACCTTCGGCGAATGGCGCCAACGCCTGCGCTTCCTCGCGGCCATCGAGGCGCTGGAAGCCGGCAGGGGGATCCAGCAGATCGCCTTCGACCTCGGCTACAGCAGCCCCTCGGCGTTCATCTCGATGTTCCGCCGGCTGGCCGGCACCACGCCGGAACAATACCGCCTGGCCAGCCGCGCCCAGGACATGCCGATGCTGTAACCCGCCGTGCATGCGTTGCGGCTATGCTCGCAGCAGCCGCCATCCGGAGTTCGCATGCCAACCGCCAGCCGCCATCCCGACACTGCCCTCGCGGTGTTCCTCGCCTTTCTCAAGCTGGGCTGCAGCGCCTTCGGCGGGCCCATCGCCCACCTCGGCTATTTCCGCGACGAGTTCGTCCGCCGCCGCGGCTGGCTGAGCGAAAGCAGCTACGCCGACCTGGTCGCCCTCTGCCAGTTCCTCCCCGGCCCCGCCAGCAGCCAGGTCGGCATGGCCCTCGGCCTGGCCCGCTGCGGCTACCCCGGCGCCCTCGCCGCCTGGCTCGGTTTCACCCTGCCCTCGGCGCTGCTGCTGGTACTCTTCGCTCTCGGCCTGGGACGCTGGGGCACGCTGTTGCCCGAGGGCGTGCTGCATGGCCTGAAGATCGCCGCGGTGGCGGTGGTGGCCCAGGCGGTCTGGGGCATGGGCCGCAGCCTGTGTCCGGATCGCCCGCGCCTGGCGCTGATGGCGCTGTCCTGCGCGAGCGTGCTGGCCTGGCCCACTGCCTGGGCCCAGGTCGCGGTGATCGCCGGTGCCGGCCTGGCCGGCCTCGCCCTGTTGAAAACGGAAGCCGGGGAAGGCCACGAGCGGCTGCCGATCGCCATTGGCTACCGCGGCGCGCTGCTGCTCCTCGCCCTGTTCGCCGTGCTGCTGGTCTGCCTGCCGCTGGCCGCACGCCTCTGGCCGGAACACTGGCTGCGCCTGCTCGATGCGTTCTACCGGGCCGGCTCGCTGGTGTTCGGCGGCGGCCATGTGGTGCTGCCGCTGCTACAGGCGGAAGTGGTGCCCAACGGCTGGGTCGACGGCGATACCTTCCTCGCCGGCTACGCGGCCGCCCAGGCGGTGCCGGGCCCGCTCTTCACCTTCGCCGCGTTCCTCGGCGCAGCCTCGGGCCCGGCGCCGAACGGCTGGAGCGGCGCGCTGCTGTGCCTGCTGGCGATCTTCCTGCCGTCGTTCCTGCTGGTCGCCGGTGCCTTGCCATTCTGGGAACGCCTGCGCCACGAACAGCGGGTACGGGCAACGCTGGCCGGGGTCAACGCGGCGGTGGTCGGCCTGCTGCTGGCGGCGCTGTACCAGCCGCTCTGGACCGAAGGCATCCTGCGCCCCGCCGACTTCGCCCTGCTGCTCTTCGCCCTGCTGGCCCTGCTCGCCTGGAAGACGCCGCCCTGGCAAGTGGTGCTCGCCTGCGCCGTGGCCAGCGGCCTGATCGCCGCAGCCGGCTAGCCGTTCAAGGCCAGGCTCAGCCCCTGCGCCGCCGGCGCGGCCGCCTTGCCCGGCTCCGCGCCCTCCGGCCGGTAGCCGAGGCGCAGGCCGCCCCAGTGCTTGCCGTGGATGAAGATCGGCACCGAAAGATCGTGCATCAGCTCGCCGGTGTCACGGGTGTAGGTCTGTAGCAACAGCGGCTGCTGGTGGCTGCCGCAGCGAATCCCGGTGCGGTCGTTGAACAGGCGCTTGCTGCGGCTGCGCAACGCGTCCGTCTGCGGGTCGCCGCTGGGCGGATGGGCGAAGGCGCGATTGTGGGTGGGCACGTAGCCTTCGGGGGTACAGGCGATGGCGAACACCAGGTTGCGGTTGCGCTCCAGCAACTGCTCCTGGATGCCCGGCAGGACCTGGTCGGTGTAGCTGTCGAAGCGGGTCCGGTACTTGGTCGGCTGGGTATTGGGCAACGGCTGGTAGCTGCGGTCGAACAGGTCGTCGAGGTCGATGCGCCCGCTGCGCACGTCCTCCTCGAAGCGAGCGGCGATAGCCGCCGCGCCCTCCCGGGCGAGGTCGTAGACCGACTGGTGGTAGGCGTCCAGGCTGACCTCGGCGAGGCGCTCGCTGATCACCTCGGCCTGGTTCTCCAACTGGCTGGCAGCTTCGCCGAGGCGCAGGGTCTGTTCCTCGCTGGCGCTGAGGTCGCCGCGCACCTGCTCGACCGCGGCGAACAGGCTGGCGAGTTGGCTGCGGTTGATCTCGGCGCCCTGGGCGATCTCGGTAATCTGGCTTTCCACCCCGGCCGCCAGTTCGGCAATGCCTTCCAGTTGCCGACCGGTCAGCTCGACCTGGCCGACCCCTTCCCCCAACTCTTCGGAAAGCTGGCGGATCTGCTCGACCACCTCGCTGGTCTGGCGCTGGATCTCGGCGACCATCTGGCCGACTTCCTCGGTGGCCTCGGCGGTACGTCCGGCCAGGCCGCGCACCTCTTCGGCAACCACCGCGAAGCCGCGCCCATGCTCGCCGGCGCGGGCCGCCTCGATGGCCGCGTTGAGGGCCAGCAGGTTGGTCTGGCTGGCGATGCCCTGGATCACCAGGGTGACCCGCTGGATGTCCTCGCTGCGCTGGTTCAGCGCCTCGATCGCCTCGCGGCTGGCGCCCATCCGCTCGCTGAGCCGATGCATGCGCTCGATGGTCGAGGCCAGCAGCACCTGGCCTTCGTCGCTGCCGGCGCGCGCCCGGGTGGCGGCGTCCATGGCCTGGCGCGCCAGATTGGAGGTGGCGCGCTCGGTGTGGATCATCACTTCGGCGCTGCCGACGATCTGTTCGGCGGCGTCGAGCTGGGATTGCAGCTTCTCCGCCAGGCGCTTCACCGAGAACGCCACGCCGGCGGCCGACAAGGCGTTCTGGCTGGTGTTATGGGACAGGTCGCGAGCCAGCCGGGCGATGTCGGGCTCGCCGACGGTCGCCACCGCCGTGCGGTTGCCGGGAAGCAGCCAGGGCAACCAGAGCAGCACCACGCCGAGCGGCAGGGCCAGGTACAGCGGCAGCCAGCCATGCCGGGCGCCGACCAGCAGGAGAACCAGGGCCAGGCTCTGCAACAGGCAGACGAAGAGGATGCGGGAACGAGCGGGCTGCATGAGTAAATCTCCGGCCTCCGGGGCGTTGCGTCATGACCCTGGGGTCGGACGGGCGACGGCGGGGCTTCTTTATTTGACTTGTAGTCCGGTTTGTAGCCCGCCCCCGGAAGCGCCGCCATCGTTCCTTAGTGGTATGGCCAATGGCTGGCATTCGACTAGCGCAGGCCGCGACGAAAGGCGGAGAACACCCCGGACGCGTCGGCCAGGCCTTGATCCATGGGGGCTTCGCCGCATTTCCAGGGGTCGCTCGAAGAACTTCCGTCCTGCCGTCCGTCGGCCGACACCGTATGACAAGCCCGGAGCCCACGTTATAATTCCGCGCCCATTTACAGCCGGTAGCGGTCGACTAGACTCCCAACCGGCGCTGGCCGGACCCCGCTTCCGCCCAGCCTGGTCGCTATCGGGCCCGCTCTTTTTGGACTCAGGACCACCCGTGACGAAAGACGAATTGCGTGCCGCGCTGGCGCGCGAGGAACAGCGTTACAAGGACGTGTACGGCGGCGAAGTGACGCTTTATGCCGCCCAGCCGGAACCCGACCGCAAGCCCTGGCGCAAGCGCCCAACCGTTCAGGATCAGGCGTTCGACAGAGAACTGCAGAAGATCGAAGAAGAGCGTCTCAAGGCCGGGCAGGAAGCAGCGAACCCCATTCCATTTACCTCCAACCGACAGGAGAGCGACGGATAACGAAGCGTTTCAATCTGTTTCGTTTTTCCCGCAAAGCCCGATGCGACGGGGCGTTGCCCGCGACAATGGCAACCTTCCGGAGTTCCAGACGGATAAAAACGCATCTGGCATAATCGCCGCCCCGTCTCTGACCGGTTTCTCACATGTTCGATCTTTTCAGCGGGCTCGATGCCTGGGTGGGTATCAGCCTGGTGCTGGCCCTGGCCTTCGTCCTCACCTTCGAGTTCATCAACGGCTTCCACGACACTGCCAACGCGGTGGCCACCGTCATCTACACCAAAGCGATGTCCCCCTACCGGGCGGTGATGCTCTCCGGTGTGTTCAACTTCCTCGGCGTGCTGCTCGGCGGTGTCGGCGTGGCCTACGCCATCGTTCACCTGCTGCCGGTGGAGCTGCTGATCAACGTGAACACCGGCCATGGCCTGGCGATGGTCTTCTCCCTGCTCGCCGCCGCCATCGCCTGGAACCTCGGCACCTGGTACTTCGGCATCCCGGCCTCCAGCTCGCACACCCTGATCGGCTCGATCCTCGGTGTCGGCCTGGCCAATGCGCTGATCACCGACGTGCCGCTGGCCGAAGGGATCAACTGGCAGAAGGCGATCGACATCGGCCTGTCGCTGATCTTCTCGCCGCTGGCCGGCTTCATGGTCGCCGCGCTGGTCCTGCTCGGACTGAAGTGGTGGCGTCCGCTGTCGAAGATGCACAAGACCCCAGAAACCCGTCGCGAACTCGACGAGAAGAAGCACCCGCCGTTCTGGAACCGCCTGGTGCTGGTGCTTTCCGCCATGGCGGTAAGCTTCGTCCATGGCTCCAACGACGGCCAGAAGGGTATCGGCCTGATCATGCTGGTACTGATCGGCATCGTCCCGGCCAAGTTCGTCCTCGACCTGAACAGCACCACCTACCAGATCGAGCGCACCCGCGACGCCGCCCTGCACCTCAGTCAGTTCTACCAGCGCCACACCGATACCCTCGGCGACATGCTGGCCCTGGGCAAGAGCAATGGCAGCGAGATGCCGCAGTTCTATCGCTGCGATCCGAAACAGACCGAGCCGACCATCCACGCGTTGCTCCGCGACCTACAGGGCGTGCCCAGCTATAACGACCTGGACGCCGACGAGCGCGTGCAGGTGCGTCGCTACCTGCTGTGCCTGGACGACACCGCGAAGAAGGTCGGCAAGCTGTCCGACCTGCCGGCGCGGGAGAAGGCCGACCTCGAGAAGCTACGCAAGGACCTGACCGCGACCACCGAATACGCGCCGTTCTGGGTCATCATCGCGGTGGCCCTGGCTCTCGGCATCGGCACCATGGTCGGCTGGAAGCGCGTAGTGCTCACCGTCGGCGAGAAGATCGGCAAGCAGGGCATGACCTACGCCCAGGGCATGAGCGCGCAGATCACCGCCGCCGCCGCCATCGGCATGGCCAACATCTACAGCCTGCCGGTGTCCACCACCCATGTACTGTCCTCCGGCGTGGCCGGGACCATGGTGGCGAACAAGAGCGGCCTGCACGGCGGCACTGTGCGCAACATCCTGATGGCCTGGGTGCTCACCCTGCCGACTTCGATGGCGCTGTCCGCCGGCCTGTTCTGGCTGGCCTCGCAATTCATCTGAGCCGCCTCGCCGGTTGAAAAAAACGCCTGCTTGTCCGCAGGCGTTTTTTTTGCCGCGCTCCCACCGACGTCATCCGCCCGCCTCGGCGGGCAGCGCCGCCAGCGGCAAGCGAACCACGAACAACGCGCCCTCCCCCTGGTTGGCCGCCGTCAGGCTACCGCCCATGTTGCGCACCAGATCGTGGCTGACCGAGAGACCCAGGCCGGTACCCTTGCCCTCCACCTTGGTGGTGAAGAAGGGTTCGAATATCCGCTCCAGCAGGAGCGGTTCGATCCCGCCGCCGTTGTCGTGCACGTGCAATTCGACCCAGCCCGGTTCGCGGCAGGCCACCTGCTCCAGGCGAATGCGCCGGCTGGCCAGGCCAAGATTGCCGAGCAGGGCATCGCGGGCGTTGGCGAGCAGGTTGATGATCACCTGTTCCAGCTGGTCCGCCTGCCCTCGTACCACCATCCGCTGCGTCGGCGCCGGGCACTCCACCTCGATGGCGTGCTGACGCAGCCCCTCGCCGAGCAGCCCCAGGGCGCCTTCGAAGGCGGTATAGGGGTCGAACGGCAGCGCCTCCAGCGCCGACTTGCGGCTGAACACGCCGAGGTGGCTGACCAGGCGGTCGACGCGCAGGACCTGGGCATCCATGCGCTCCAGTTTCTCGCCCAGGTAGTCGCCGTCGAGGCCGACGCTGTTCATCCGCTGGCGCATGTTGAAGAGGGTCATGCGCAGCACGTGCAGCGGCTGCTTCACCTCGTGGGCGAGGCCGCTGACCATCTCCCCCAGGCTGGCCATCTTGGCGCCTTGCGCCAGTTGCTGCTGGGCCCGACGCACCGGCGTGTTGTCGCGTCCCACCGCCTGTACCTCGCACAATTCGCCCCGGGCGTCGAACAACGGTCGCTCGGCCCACACCAGCCAGAGAAAACGTTGCCCCGGCAGGTTGAAGCGCAGTTCCGGCACCTCGCTGGCGCCCTCCCGCGGCGAACCCAGCAGACGCGCGCGCAAGGCGCTGGCGTCTTCCGCCGCCAGCCACTCGTCGAGTCGGCGACCGACCAGGCGCTCCGGGCTGGTCGCGAGGCTATCGGCGAAGGTCCGGTTCACGTAGGTCAGCACCAGGTCGGCGGTATAGCGACAGATCAGCGCCGGCGAATCCTCCACCAGGACCCGGTAGCGTTCCTCGCTCTCGGCGATACGCTGTGCCGCCAGGTGCTGCTCGGTCACGTCCAGCCACAGGCCCACCGCCTCGCTGGGCAGGCCCTGGGCATCGCGCAGCAGCTTGGCTTCGTCGTAGAGCCAGTGCCAGTTGCCCTGGCCATCGGCGAGGCGATAGCGGGTCTTCACCCGGCCCTCGCGAAGCAACTCGCGGCCGCGGGCGAAAAAGGCCTCCAGATCATCCGGATGCACCCGCTCGGCGAGCGCCTGCCAACTCTGTCCCTGCAGGTCGAGGCCGAGCAGGTTGCTCGCGCTTTCGCTGTAGAACTCCGGCACCAGGTGCCCCTGCTCGACCCGCTGGACATAGATCACCACCGGCGCACTGTCGATCAGGCTGCGCAACCGCGCGTGGGCCGCCTGTGCCCGTTCCTCCTGGCGCCGGCCTTCGCTGATGTCGAGCAGCACGCCGGACAGCCCCAGGGCACTGCCGCGTCCCAGCGGCCGGCCCTCGATGCGCAGCCAGCGGCGCTCGCCGCGGCTATCCGGCTGACGCAGGCAAAGGTCCTGGGCCAGCGCCTGGCCGCTGCGCAGGCTGGCACGCAGGCGCAGGCCGAACTCGTCGGCATCCGCCGGTTGCAGCAGGCCCTGCAGGTGTTCCAACGGCACCCGACGATACTCGCCGGTCAACCCCAGGCTGTCGTGCAAGGCCGGCGCCAGTTCGAAGAGTTCCTGCTCCGCCCAGTAACGCCACCAGCCGCCGCCGATCATCTCCTGCAACAGCCCCAGCTTGCGCGAACTGTCGTGCTGCTCGTGGAGTTCGCAGCGGTCCGCCACCTGGTTCGCCAGCAGTTCCGCGAGGTATTGCCAGTCCTGCGGCGCGGGCCCCTGGGCGAGCTGCTCCAGCGACATCGGCCGCACCAGCAATGCCCCCAGGCGGCCACCGCGCATCGCCGCCGGCACCAGGTAGAGCGCGTCCTCGCCGATCTGCCGGAGCAGCGTCGAGGCGCCTTCGCCACGGCGTAGCAAGCGCGCGCCCGCCCCTTCGCGCAGGTCGTCGTCGGCGAGTTGCAGGGTCGGTCGCAGCAAACTGTCGCTGCCAGGCCGCACATGACTGGCGAAGACCGTGCAGAAACCCTTGCCGTCGCCCAGCAGCAGGGCGATAGCCTGCATCTGGAACGCGCCGGAGAGCGATTCGAGAATCTCCTGGACCGCCTCCGCCAGGTGTCCGTGGGAGACATGGCGCAGACGCGAAAGGATCAGCTTGCCTAGGCTCAGGCTCTGCAACTGGTGCTGCTGGTTGTCGGACTGCCAGTTGAGGTCGGAGATGTCCATGCCCAGCAGCAGCGAGCGTCCCAGGCCGTCGAGCGGCTGCATCGGCTGGAAACGACAGGTCAATGGCGCGGCGGCATCGCTGCGCAGCGTCAGGTCGAGACGCTCGCCCCGGCGCAGGCCGGCCAGCGTCGGCGCACCGGGGGCGCGCCGCTCCAGATACTCGGCGAAAGGCCGCGGCTGTTCGCCAAGCCCATGGGCGCACTGCAGACGATACGCCTGCCGCCCGCCGACCCGGATCACGCGGTCCTGTTCGTCCATCTCGAAGCACAGGTCCCAACTCCTCAGCGAAGCGCTCCAGAGGGCGGGGCCTTCCTGCGAAAAGGGTTCCGGTCTCTCGGCCTCGGCGGACGACGAGCGGGAAAATTCGAACATGCGACTACCTCACAGCAACAGGTTGGCACTCGCCTTCAGCGTCTGCGGCAGGTTGGGAATCGCGCCGATGCCGGGGAAGCTCAGCACGGGGATGATCGCCTTGCCCGGATCGCCGTACGGGTACTGCACGCAGACCTCGATCCGCGACGTGGCGCTGACGTAGTCGGCGTACTGGCCATTACCGGCACAAGGCTGGAGGTTCGCTCGCCAGGCCGCCGGCATCCAGTCCAGGCGTGCGAGCAACTCGTCCCTGGCACGGGCTTCGGCGAGGCTCTCGTAGCCCGCATCGGAGGGATCGACAGCGATCGCCGCACGGGCCCCCACGGCAGCGGCATCGTTGAACGACTGCAACATGAGCAAAGGAATGCTGTAGCTGATCAGACCGTAGACCAGCGCGAAAAACAGCAGGAAGATCGCTGTGAATTCGATGGCGACGGCGCCGTGCTGGCGTCGCCGGGAAGCTTTTCCGAGCATGAGCTGACATCCCCGATCCGCATCCTTAATACTAGTCGTCATTCGCTCCGCCAACGTTACTGAAAAGGTATTAATCCAGATGTCGAAAAAAGGCTGAAGAACAGGATGGAGCAATTAGCACTGGCCTTGTGGGCAAGCTTTTGCGGATATCAGGACATCAAACGTTTGCGCGTCTCCAACTGGCTTATCCTGGGCGGATTTCTTATTTCCTTTGTTTATTTATATGTGAAAGAGTCAAGCCTGACCGGTGCTACGGTTAATATGGCAATGACCGCACTTTTTATAGGCGTCTGCCTCAGCCTTCCCGGCTACCTTCTCGGCAGGCTCGGCGCTGCCGACGTCAAGTATCTGGCCGCACTGGGGCTGGCCAGCGACCCACTTACGGTGCTCTATAGCCTGGCCTTCGGCTGCCTGCTGTGCATCGCGCTATTCATCCTCGTAAAGTTATTCAAACGTTCGGTAGAAAAGTCCGCAATGAATGAAGAAGTTCGCCTTCGAAGGGCACCGTCAAAAAACAAGTCATTCCCTTTTATATTCGCCATGAGCGCCGGCCTTTTGGCACATCTGATTATCAGTAAAATTATCTGAGTAAACTTGCGGAAGACCTCACTTAGCGACTATATGCTTATGGCTAATACCATTCGGTATGGCTGCATTCCAATGCACGTCCCCTGTTAAAAACAAAATAAGCAAATGGAGCGTATGACCATGGACAAACCGGCCTCGCGGCATTTCAGCGTCTTGATCATCGATGATGAACCCCAGGTGACCTCGGAACTCCGCGAACTGCTGGAAAACAGTGGCTACCGTTGCGTAACCAGCACCCACCGGGAGTCGGCGATCGCCAGCTTCCAGGCCGACCCGAACATCGGCCTGGTCATCTGCGACCTCTACCTGGGGCAGGACAACGGTATCCGCCTGATCGAGAGCCTCAAGGAAGTCGCCGGCAACGGCAGGTTCTTCGAATCGATCATCCTCACCGGTCACGATGGCCGCCAGGAAGTGATCGAGGCCATGCGGGTCGGCGCCGCCGACTACTACCAGAAACCGGTGGCGCCGCAGGAACTGCTGCATGGCCTCGAACGCCTGGAGAACCGCCTGCACGAGCGCGTCCGCAGCCAGTTGAGCCTGAGCCACGTCAACCAGCGCCTGGAATACCTCGCCGAATCGCTGAACTCGATCTACCGCGACATCCACAAGATCAAGTACGAGGTACACGGCAACAGCCAGCCGAGTGCCCTCAAGAGCGAAGACAGCCAGCCGTCCGCGCCGCCGGCGTCGGTCGCGGAAAGCCAGGTGTCCCCGAGCAATCCGCTGTTCGGCAAGCTGTCGCCCCGCCAGCAGGCGGTGGCGCGGCTGGTGAGCAAGGGCCTGACCAACTACCAGATCGCCTACGAACTGGGCATCACCGAGAACACGGTGAAGCTGTACGTCTCCCAGGTGCTGCGCCTGATGCATATGCACAACCGCACACAGCTGGCGCTGGCCCTGTCGCCTGCGGCGATGCAGCAGGGCAGCGGAGCGGTGGTGCACTGACAGGCGCGATGGCCCGGCGGACCTGCTAGATCAGCAGTTCCGCCCTGCCGACATCGACCTTCAGAATCTCCGCGTCGATGTATCCAAGTTGTACCCCCAGCAAGGGCAGGACCAGATTCAGGATCGGCGTCAGCAGCCCATCGACCAGAGGTGCCACCACGGAATTCACGATGAGGTCGGTGAGCGCCGTCGAGCCGCACAGCAAAGGCAAGCACAGTCCGAGCACCACGGGATTGACGTTGATGCTGGTTTTCAGGGTACTGGCGAGAAAGCCGCTTTCCGGCAACCTGCGGCTCTGGACGAGATCGGAACCGTCGGCTTTCACGTTGAATCGCGTATCGCCCGAGCTGCCGGCGATCGAGGTATCGAGCTTGAGATCCAATCGCACCAAGCCGCCAAGCACCAGAATCGAGCCGACCTGATCGATGTTGGCCGGACTGCCGATCTTTATCGTCGCTCCGCTGCTTCTCCAGCCGAAGTCCAACGCGGTATCCGGGCGGGTACAGGCCATGCTTTTCAGCCAGACGGCTCCCGACGCGCCTTCGATGGCCAGTTGCAGTTTCGTGGTGGCGAGAATGGACAGGAACCCGGAATCGATGTCCGCCGTAAGTCGTACCTGGGACTGGCGCACCTCCGTGCGCCAGGCACCGCTCTCATCCTGCCCTGGCGGCCCGGAGACGATCCTCTTCGGCTCTACGACCGTGAGCCGTGCATTGGCCAATCCAGGGATACCCAGGTTCACGGCGACCGCGGAATTCTTGTTGGCGACCTGGGCAACCGCCATGATGAGATCCAGCGCATTGATCGCCGTATCCAGCTGCGACATGCTGTTCACCTCGCCGGCGCTCAGCCCCAGCAAGTCTCCCAGTTTCAACGTGGCCGACTTTACCCCCACCAATTGCGCTCTCAGGACCTCGACCGAGGCTACGCCGTTCTTCGCCAGGACGTTCACGCTGGCGGCGAGTACCTGCTGCAAGCCGACGTTGGTATTCAACAACTGTTCGATGGTCCCCAGGCTGGTATCGACCCCGATCAAGCCCATTCCATCCGCGCCGAGAATGTCCAGCACACTGAGCTTCGCGTCGGCGATACCGTTGTAGGCCGCCGCCGAGAGATCGATGTGGGTGCCCAGCAATCCGCTCAGGATGGGGTTGAGCAACGCCGATTGGCCACTGTTCACGCTCGCCAGCCCCGTGCCTGCGGAAATCGTGGCGTTCGGCAGGCGTCGCGCCACGGCCTCTGCGCGGAGATCGACGTTGGCATTGCCGCCGCCGAACAGTCCCCCGAGGTTGGCGACCAGGCTGCCGGGAACGCTCTTGGTCACCTCGACATGCACCGCCTCGTTGGCGGCAGCCGCGTTCGACGCGCTGGCTATGAAACTGCGCAGGCCGCCGGCACTCAGCACGCCGCCGACCTCCGCCGACAGGCTGGAGCCGGCGGCGTCCGCATCGAACCCGTTGAGCATCGCGCTGGCCTTGGCGAAAGACGTCGCCTGGGCAGAACTCTGGTCGCCGCACAAGGCTCCCTGGGAGGCACTCTCCAGCGCCGCCACGTCCGCCACTCGCTGCAGGTTGCGCTGCTCCAGGTAGAGCCGCCCGGTATCCACCACCAGCAACAGGCAGATCAAGGCCAGCAGCAGGGTGGTCGCCGCCAGGATGCCGATCGCCCCGCGCTGTCTTGCAGGCCATCCGTTCATGCCCTGCCCCTCCGCCAGGAACCGTCAGTTCTTGCTCTCGCCGAAGCCGCGATCTTCCAGCAGGTACTCGGGAATCTCGTGCTCATAGCTTTTCAGGTAGCGCTGGTAGGCACGCTGGCGCTCGGCGGCGGTCGCGCTTTGCCGAACCGGGCTGGCGGCCCGGCCGGTCGCCTGGATGGCCAGCCAGGCGCGGGTGGCGGTCTGCGGTTCGGCCGTCGCTGGCGCGGCAGGACGGACCGCCGGCGTGTCCGCGGCCCAGGCCGGGCCGGACAGGAGCAGCAAGACGCCGAACAGGATTCGCTCGTGCATGGTTCACCTCTCCGGCGCCGGCTCAGGGCGCCTCGTTGGCCATCGCGGTATGCATATTCGCCTCCGCCGGCAGTTCCGCCAGCGGGTCGTCGCTTGCCGGCGCCGCGTCAGGTGTCGGTACGGCACCCCAGCTGCGCGCCCGCGCCTCGGCCGCGCGGATGTCCCGGGCATCCAGCTGCAAACGCTCGATCAGGCGCTGCGCATCTTCCCGGTCGCCTTGCAGGTACAGCAGGCCGAGCAGGTTGGTCGCCGGCAGCTTGCCACCCTGCTGCAACTCCAGCGCAGTGATGAATTCGAAGCGCGCGCCGACACGGTCGCCGCGCTTGAGCAGGGCGACCCCCAGGTCGTTGCGGAAGCGGCTCTCGGTCGGCCGCAGGCGCGCCGCCTCGCGCAGCTCGAGGACCGCCCGGGCGCTGTCGCCATTGCGCAGGGCGAGCAGGCCGAGGCCGTGGTGCGCCTCGGCTGCCTTGCAGGTTTCCAGCAGCGCCTGGTACTCGGCCCTGGCCCGCGGGTCGCCGATCCGGCGCAGGATCAGCGCCCTTTCCTCGCGCACGTCGAGCAACCCCGGCGGCATGCTTTCCAGGTTGGCCAGGGCCGCATGCAGGCGGCCCTCGCGGATCATGTCGCGGACCATGTTCATCTGCAGTTCCTGCTCCTGGCCGAGCTGCTGCGAACACTCCCGTGGGCCGTCCCGCCCCGGCAGCGCGGCGCAACCGCCGAGCAGGGCGGCGCACAGGCCAATGCCGATCAGTGCTTTCATCCCAGTCCTCCCAAGGCCTTGGTGATCGCGATGACACCCGGACCGGCGAGGACGATCAGCAGCGCCGGGAACAGCAGCACCATCATCACCAGGCTCATCTTCGCCGACAGCTTGCCGATGCGTTCCTGCAAGGTGGTCAGGCGCCGGTCTTCGAACAGTTGCTTGAGCGTCAGCAGGGTGCTGCGCGCACTGCCGCCCTGACGCAACATCTGCCGTAGCACGCCGCAGCAGTCGTTCAGCGGGTCCACCTGCAGGCGCCGGGCAAGCGCCTCCAGCTCTTCCGCCAGGTCGATGCCGTTGTCGGCACGGGTCAGCGCCAGGTCCAGCTCGCGGGCCAGTTGCGGGGTGATCCCGCGGCCTTCCAGGCAGACCACGCGCAGCGTCTGCTCCACGGTCAGGCCGGCGTCGAAGAGGATGCGGATCAGTTGCACGAACAGGATCATCTCGTCGGCGATCAGCGCCCGGCGCGCCTTGGCGAAGTGCTTGAGCACCTGCTTGGGCAGGAGGAAACCGATGCCGGCGGCGAACAGCAGCGGCACCGCGTAGGACGCCTCGCTCTCGGCGCGCAGCAGCTTGACCAGCAAGACCAGGAGAACGAACAGCAGCGGCGTGAGGAACACCGAGATCAGGTACAGGGTCCGGTAGCGACTCTCGTGCCAGCCGGCCTGTTGCAGCAACTGGCGGGCCTCGCTGTCCATCAGTTGCAGGCGCCGCACCCAGAAGCTGTCGTCCATCCGCTCGGTCATGCCGGCCAGCCACCTGGTCGAGCCGCCAGGGTTGGCCAGCGCTCCCAGGCGCCTCTCGATCAGGCGCTGCTCGCGGCTGCCGTTGCGCGCCTGGAGCAACAGCAACAAGGCACCGCCGACCGCCATCAGGAGCGCCGCGAAAATCAGCCACTGTGCCTGCATGGCCACCTCCTAGACGCTCTTGAGCATGCGCCACAGCGCATAGCAGCCGAGCAGTTGCAGCCCGAGCGAGGCCAGCAGCAGGAAACGCCCGGTGCCGTCGGCCCACATGTTCAGCAGATAGCCCGGGTTGCTCGCCAGGATGTAGCCGCCCAGGGCGCTCGGCACGCCGGCCAGGACATAGGCGCTGATCCGTGTCTCGCCGGTCATCGCGTGCAACTGCCGGCTGAGCTTCTCGCGCTCGTGGATGAGCTTGACGATGCTGTCCAGCAGGTCGCTGGTATTGCCGCCATAACGGTGGTTGACCGAGACGCCTAGGGCGAGGATGCGCAGCTCCTCAACCTCGTAGAGTTCGGCGACTTCCTGCAACGCCTCCGGCAGGTGGATGCCGAGAAGCACGTGGTTGCGCGCCAGGGTGAAGATGTCGCGCAGCGGCTCCTCGGCATTCTCCACTGCCTGCATCAGCGCGTCGCCCAGCGTGCGCCCGGCGTGCAGGCTGCGCACCACCTGGTCGAGGAAACGCGGCATCTGCCGGATCATTCGCTTCAGGCGGCGCTGGTAGAGCATGCCCAGGGCGACGCGGCAGGACAGCGCCGCCAGTAGCAGGCCGCCTAGCGCGCCGATGGTGCCGAACAGGCCCAATCCGCTCCAGACCAGCAGCAGCGCGAGCACTGCCGCCCCGAACAACCACGGGCGCGGGCGCTGGATACCGGCGCGACGCATCTGGCGAGCCAGCCAGTGACTGCTGCGCGGCCGCACCGCGACCGCCTCCTGGCGTCCCAGCAGCCGTTCAACCACCAGTTCGTTGCGCCCGGCGCGCCAGCCCATGAACGCCAGGGCCAGCGCGGCGAAAGCTAGCACGCCGCTGAACAGCACCAGCAGTTGCGCGCCGTTCACAGCAGCGCCTGGCGGAATTTCTGCCCGACCGGCGCGGCCTGGCGGACGAACTGCCCGCTACCGCGCCGGTCGAGACTGAACAGGGTATTGGTGACGTACACGCCGTCGCGCACCTCCAGCACCTCCAGCACTTCGCTGATGCAACGCCGACCGCTGGCCAGGCGGGTGATCTGCACCACCACGTCCAGCGCGGCGCAGATCATCAGGCGCAAGGTCTGCTCCGGCAGCCTGTTGCCGGTCAGGCCGACCAGCATCTCCATGCGCAGCAGCGAATCCATCGCCGAGTTGGCGTGCACCGTGCTCATCGAGCCGTCGTGGCCGGTGTTCATCGCCTGCAGCACGTCGAGTACCTCGACGCCGCGGATCTCGCCGAGGATGATCCGGTCCGGGCGCATCCGCAGGGCGTTGCGGATCAGGTCGCGGGCGGTCACCTCGCCGTAGCCCTCGGCGTTCGGCGGACGGGTCTCCAGGCGCACCACGTGGTCGTGGCCGAGTTGCAGCTCGGCGGTGTCCTCGATGGTGACGATCCGCTCGCGTTCGTCGATGAAGCCGCTGATGACGTTGAGCAAGGTGGTCTTGCCGGTGCCGGTGCCGCCACTGATGAGGATGTTGCAGCGGCGCGAGACCGCCTGGCGGAGGAACTCGAGCAAGGCTTCGTCGACGCTCTGGTAGGCCAGCAGGTCGGCACTGCGCAGCAGCTCCTGGCTGAACTTGCGGATCGAGATGCACGGCCCGTCCAGCGCCACCGGGGGAATGATCGCGTTGACCCGGCTGCCGTCCGGCAGGCGCGCGTCGACCATCGGGCTGGACTCGTCCAGGCGTCGGCCGAGGGGCGCGAGGATACGCTGGATCACCCGCAGCACATGGTGGTCGTCGATGAAGCGCAGGTCGCTCTGGTAGAGCCGCCCTTCCCGCTCGACGAACACCCGGCCCGGCCCGTTGACGAGGATTTCCGAGACGCCGGGATCGCGCAGGAGGATCTCCAGCGGGCCGAAGCCGGTGAGTTCGTCGACCACCTCTTCGGCCAGGCGGTCCAGTTCGTAGCGGGAGATCGCCAGTTGATGGCGCGAGCCGTATTCGCAGACCTTTTCCGAGACGTACTGGACCACGGCGGAGCGCGCGCCCTCCAGCAGGTTCATGCCGTCTTCGTCGATCTCGTCGATGATGTAGCGGTGCAGGCGCAGCTTCAGCGCCTGGATGTCCTGCTCCTGGCGGGAGTGGAAGGCACCGCCGTCAGGACGCGCGCCGAATCCCGTGCTCATAGCAGCGCCGCCTTGGCCCGGCCGAGCCAGGACAGCAGCGAACGGCGCTCGCCGCGTGTCACGCACAGGCTGTCCGCCAGTTGCCGCAGCTTGGCCGCCAATGGGTCGCGCGGCGCCACCTCGAACAGGCTCTTGCCGAGGTTCTTCGCGCGCAGGCGCGATTCCGGGGACAACGGCAGGACACCGAACAGATCGAGGTCGAACATCCGGCTTAGGGCCTGCTGGTCCGGCGCCACATTGGGCAGGTAGCGCTCGATCAGCAACTCGATGGAGGGCAACGGCAGGTTGCGCTCGCGCAGGCGGCGCAGGCGCTCCAGGCCCTTCTTGCAGGACGGCACGCTCTGGTCGACCATCCACAGCACGCGGTTGGCCTGCACCAGCAGCTGGTTGCTCAGCTCGCCCTCGGGCAGCCCGGTGAGGTTGACCACCACATGGCTGAACGCCCCGCGCAGGTTGCCCAGCAACAGATAGAGTTCGGCGGTGGTGACTCGCTCCAGCACGCCGGGCTCGTCGGTCAGGCTGAGTATCCGCAGGCCGCTGTCGAGGCGGGTGAAGGCGCTGTCGATCAGGGTCTGGTCGAGGCGCCGCAGGTTGCGCAAGGCATCGCTGAAGGTGAAGGCCGAGTCCAGGCCGAGGATCGCCAGCGCCTCGCCGGTGGGCTGGCCGACGTCCAGCAGCAGGACCTGGTTCGGCGTCTGCTCCTGCAACGCCTTGGCCAGGTGCAAGGCGACGAAGGCGCCGTCGGCGTCCGGTCGGGCGCTGACCAGGGTCAGCAGCTCGCCCTGGCGCGCCGCGCTCACCGGCACGCTGGGCAGGCGTCCGCCGAGGCGCCGGATCAGCCCGGTCAGCTCGCTGGCGCGGGCGCCGTAGGTGATGAAGTCGCGCGCGCCGGCGCGCATCGCCGCCAGCACCAACTGGTTGTCCAGGCCGTCGCCGATGGCCACCACCGAGAGCATCGGCCGCGCCGATACCAATCCCTCGACCAGCGCGCCCTGGGACACCAGGTTGCTTTTGCCGAGGCTGATGAACAGCACCCCGGCGGCGGTGACGTCGAGCAGCGCCAGCAGCTCCTCCAGGCTGGCGCTGCCTGCCGGAACCACCTGGCCGGCGGACGCCAGGCTGTTCTGCAACCAGTCGAGTTCGCCGGGATGCTGGGTCAGCGCCACGAAGTTCTGGTTCATGCGCGCCTCCTAATCCGACAGACCGGTGTCGTTCTGCTGGCCGTCGTACTCGCCGCGCTCGAGGAAGTACAGGCGCGAGAACCCCGGATCGTAGTGCCGCAGGCCCTCGCCGGGCAGGTCCGGCAACTGTGCGTCGGCGGCCAGCGGCTGGACCAGGTGCGGGGTGACGATCATCAGCAGCTCGCGGTCGTCCTTGTCCAGCTTGGTCGAGCGGAAGAACGCACCGAGGATCGGGATGTCGCCCAGCCAGGGAAACTTGTCGACGTTGCTCACCGAGTTGCTGCTGGTCAGCCCGCTGATCACGAAGCTCTCGCCGTCGGCCAGCATCACGCTGGTGTCGGTGCGCCGGACGCGCAGTGCCGGCACCGCCACCCCGCCGCTCTGGATGCCGGCGCTGTAGTCCAGTTCGCTGACCTCCGGCGCCACCTTGAGAGCGATGCGGCGGTTGTTCATCACCGTCGGGGTGAGGGTCAGGCGGATGCCGAACTCCTTGTATTCGATGGTGACGTTGTCGTTGGTGCCGTTCGGCACCGGGATCGGAAACTCGCCGCCGGCGAGGAACGACGCGCTCTGCCCGCTCATCGCCACCAGGCTCGGGCGCGCCAGGGTATAGGCGAAGCCGCTGCCCTCCAGGGCATTCATGAAGCTCAACCACTTGCCGCCGCCGAAGATCAGGTTGAATCCCGAGCTGCCGGTGCCGAAGGTGCCGCCCAGGCCGCTGCCGTCGGCATTGACCTTGATGTCGCCGAGGCTGCCCGGCGCACCGAGCACCCAGAGGTTGCCGCCGCGGCGGACGAACGAGGTGCTGGCCTGCTTCAGCTTGCTGCGGCTGACCTCGACGAAGCGGATATCGGTCTGCACCTGGTTCGGCAGCTCCTCTGCGGCGCCGACGGTGAACGCTGGAGCACCGCGGGTATCGACGCTACCGCGTCCCTCGACCTCCACCAGGCTGCGCAACGGCTCGGGACTGCAGCCGGTCCAGATCAGCAGGCTGGTGGAGCCCTGTTCCTTACCGGTGACCAGGAAGCCGCGACGATCCAGCAACTGTACGTCGGCGATCTTCGGATCGCCGATGGCCAGCCGTTCGATCGGCACCGCCAGGCGCAGGTCACGCTGTTGTCCCTGGACGACGTCGACCCGCGGCGCCTGCGCCAGCAACTCGATGCAGCCCTGCGGCAAAGCCAGTGCCGGCAGCGCCAACGCCACCCCCAGCAGCCCTCCCAGCCAGCGCGACACGCCTATCCCGGTGCTCCGATGCATATGCCGGCTCCCCTCAAGGCACTTCATGGGTCATGGCGCTGCCACGGTAGACCGTGACCCCGTTGGCCACCGGCACGCGCGGAGCCGCGCTGCGCACGCTCGGCGCCGTCGGTTTGCGGCGCTCCAGCAGTTGGTCGAGACTCAGCGCCGCGCTCGGCGCGCCCAGCGACGCTTGCAGCAGCGCGCCTTCCTGCTCCCTGCGGTAGAGTTCTTCGTCCTTGCTGCGGATGGCCAGGCGCAGCGAACCGGCCTGGCTCGCCAGCATCAGCCGCGCCACGCCGTCCTCCGGTACCGCCAGCACCGCGGTACGCGGCGGACGCGGGTCCTTTTCCTGGTTCGAGCGGTCCTGTCCATCGCTGCCCACGGCGATCCGCTCGCCGTAGGTCAGTACCCGGACGCCGGGCAACACCAGTTGCGCCAGCGGGGTCGATTCGCCGTCCCGCTCGTCACGCACGAAGAGCATCACGTCGACATAGTCGCCGGGCAGGACGAAGCCGCCGCCGCCGACCACTTCGTCCACAGCGATCGCCATCGCCCGCTCGTCCGGACGGATGGTCCGGGCCAGCGGACCGCCGGGTTCGAGGGCCGCGGCGGAAAGAATGCTGCCGGCCGGCACCGCGACCCAGACCCGCTTGCCGAGCAACGCCTCGGGCCTGTCGTAGCTACCGACCGGTGCGGTCCGCAACAGCTCGACGCTCAGGTCGTCCTTGCCGATCACCGCCAGCGCCGGGAGATCGCGACTGGCCACCAGCACCGGCTTGCGTTCGAGCTTTTCCAGCGAAGCGTCCACCGTCGCCGAAGCCGGCGCCACGGATGGAGCGTGCGCGTTCGATGGCGCGCGGCCGATGGATACGCCGAGGTATCCGAGCAACACCGCACCGAGCAGCAGCAGGCCGGCCAGGGCCATCAGCACCTTGCTATTCATGGGCAGACCCCTGCTATGCGTCCGGACAGGTCGATGAACGGAAAATCACCGGCGATCGCCGATGAACGAAAAAGAAAAAGTGGCGTCTTGCTGTCCGTGTCATGGCCATACTCCGGGACTGGCTTTCCATGGCAGGTACATTGGGTTATCGACTGGAGACAGTCGTTATTCAAGAACCAAAGTTCATAACTTCGACCATGCGGCGATAGGCCTGAATCTAGACTTGGAATAATCAATGTCAATTTGTCATTAGATGTAGTCCAAGCCTTGTAACTCGCCATATAACCTTGCGACTAATCCACTCCTACTAATGCCATTTAGTTGTTGCAAAACGCCATCATCGGCCTAGCCTCAGCGTGGAGGCAGGGCTCTGTCTCGGTGATTGCCGCGTTCGAGGAGCAAACAAGAATGAAGAACCTGACTCTGCTCGTGTATTGCAAACTTCGCGCATTCCTGGCGGACGAAGAAGGGGCAAATGCCATCGAATACGCGGTTATCGCAGGTTTGATCGCGGTGGCTCTGATTGCCGTATTGAGTCCCACGGACAGTGGTATCGTCGGCGGGCTGAAAGCCTTCTTCGACGGAGTCGGCGAAAAAGTCGGCGGGCTGGCTCCGACAGCGAACTGACGCGAGCGCTTTCCCGGTCGCTTCCCATAGTGGCGCCATTTTCATGACGCCACTATTTTGCCTTTGTAATGGCACTGTGCTACAAAGCCTGCCGTTCAGGCGCTGGATCATGGCTTTCCCCCGCAAGCTCCCTACCTGGTGGCCTGGGCTCCCCGCCCTTCTTGAGGCTTTTGCCAGGACGCATCGCTCATGCTTCGCTCGCTGTCGTTTGCCAAGAAAATCCTTCTCGCCGCCGCGCTGGTGGTAGTTTTCGCCTTCAGCTGCTTCATCCTCTACAACGATTACCGACAGCGCGAGGCCGTGCGCACGGACACGGAAAACTACCTCGGGGAAATCGGCACCCTGACCGCCAGCAACATCCAGAGCTGGCTGGAAGGCCGCATGCACCTGGTGGAAGGCCTGGCCTCGCAACTGGCGCTGCTCGACCAGCCCGACGAGGCGAATATCGCAAGGCAACTGGAACAGCCCGTCTTCAGCCGCAATTTCGCGTCGGTCTATCTTGGCGAGGCGGCCAGCGGCACCTTCACCATGCGCCCCTACGACGCCATGCCGGAAGGTTACGACCCACGTACCCGCGCCTGGTACAAGGACGCGCTGGCGGCCGACCGGCTGATCGTCACCGAACCTTTCGTCGATGCCGGCACCGGCGAGCAGATCCTCGCCATGTCGCTGCCGGTGCGGCACGCCGGTCAACTGCTGGGCGTCGCCGCCGGCGACATGAAGCTGGAGACCCTGACCGCGATCCTCAATTCCCTGAAGTTCGACGGTGCCGGCTACGCCTTCCTGGTCAGCGACGCCGGCAAGATCCTCCTCCACCCCGACTCCGGGCTGGTCCTGAAGACCCTCGCCGAAGCCTATCCCAAAGGCGCACCGAACATCGTCCCCGGGGTCCACGAGGTGGAACTCGACGGTCGCAGCCAGTTCGTTTCCTTCACCCCGGTGAAGGGACTGCCCGGCGTGACCTGGTACGTCGCCCTGGTCCTCGACCGCGACACCGCCTATTCGATGCTCAGCGAATTCCGCACTTCGGCGATCGTCGCCACGCTAATCGCGGTGGTCGGCATCATGCTTCTCCTCGGCATGCTGATCCGCGTACTGATGCAACCGCTCACCGACATGGGCCGCGCCATGCA
>NZ_JBQENS010000047.1:43554-45523 GCF_052044465.1 Pseudomonas sp. 22490
GAGCAGACCAACCTGCTCGCCCTCAACGCCGCCATCGAAGCCGCCCGCGCCGGCGAGGCCGGGCGCGGCTTCGCGGTGGTCGCCGACGAGGTGCGCAACCTGGCCCATCGCGCCCAGGAATCGGCGCTGCAGATCCAGAAGATGATCGAAGAGCTGCAAGTGGGCGCCCGCGAGGCGGTGGCCACCATGACCGAGAGCCAGCGCTACAGCCTGGAGAGCGTGGAGATCGCCAACCGTGCCGGCGAAAGCCTGGGCAGCGTGACCCGGCGGATCGGCGAGATCGACGGGATGAACCAGTCGGTGGCCACCGCCACCGAGGAACAGACCGCGGTGGTCGATTCGCTGAACATGGACATCACCGAGATCAACACCCTCAACCAGGAAGGCGTGGAGAACCTCCAGGCCACCCTGCGTGCCTGCGGCGAGCTGGAAACCCAGGCCGGGCGCCTGCGCCAACTGGTGGACAGCTTCAAGATCTGAGCCCTGCCTGTCCCGTAGCCGAACCGGCCGGATAACCGCGAAGCGATTATCCGGCCTACCGATGAAGAGCGCCCACGGGCGCTTTTTTCGTTCTCCAGGTCGCATTCGGTGAAACCATTCATCCATTGCGCTAAAGCTTCCGGACTTGCCGCCGACAGACACGGCAAGCCTTGCAGTTGCGATCCAACTGGGGCTGTTCACGACAGCGCGCCCGCGCCTCCCGGATGCAAGAAACCATGATCAAAAGTCTCAAGTTCAGTCACAAGATCCTGCTCGCCGCCGCGCTGGTGGTGATCGCGACCTTCTCCCTCTTCACCCTCTACAACGACTCCCTGCAGCGCACCTCGATCCGCGAGGACCTGGAGGACTACCTGCACGAAATGGGCGAGATCACCGCCAGCAACGTGCAGAACTGGCTGAGCGGGCGCATCCTGCTGATCGAGAACCTGGCCCAGACCCTGGCCCGCGACCACAGCCCGGAGACCACCCAGGCCCTGCTGGAACAGCCGCTGCTGGGCTCGACCTTCCTCTTCACCTACCTGGGGCAGACCGACGGCACCTACACCGCGCGCCCCACCAGCGACCTGCCGGCCGACTACGACCCGCGCCGCCGCCCCTGGTACAACGCCGCCACCAGCGCCGGCCAGACCACCCTCACCGAACCCTACATGGAGCCGGCCATCCACGAGCTGGTACTGACCATCGCCAGCCCGGCGCGCCAGGGCGGCCAGCCGTTCGGCGTGGTCGGCGGCGACCTCAGCCTGCAGACGGTGGTGAAGATCATCAACTCGCTGGACTTCGGCGGCATGGGCTACGCCTTCCTGGTCAGCGGCGACGGCAAGATCCTCGTCCATCCGGACAAGGACCAGGTCATGAAGAGCCTCAGCGACGTCTACCCACGCAACACGCCGAAGATCGGCAGCGGCTTCAGCGAGGCCGAGCTGCACGGCAACACCCGGATCCTCAGTTTCTCTCCGGTCAAGGGCCTGTCCGGCCTGGACTGGTACATCGGCATCTCGGTGGACAAGGACAAGGCCTATGCCATGCTCACCAAGCTGCGTACCTCGGCGATCGTCGCCGCGCTGATCGCGGTGGTCGCCATCGTCCTCCTCCTCGGCATGCTGATCCGCGTACTGATGCAACCGCTCACCGACATGGGCCGCGCCATGCAGGACATCGCCCAGGGCGAAGGCGACCTGACCAAGCGCCTGAAAGTCACCAGCAACGATGAATTCGGGGTCCTGGCCATTTCCTTCAACCGCTTCGTCGAGCGTATCCACGAATCGATCCGCGAGGTCGCCGGCACCGCCCGTCAACTGCACGACGTGGCGCAACTGGTGGTGAACGCCTCGAACTCTTCGATGGCCAACTCCGACGAGCAGTCCAACCGTACCAACAGCGTCGCCGCGGCGATCAACGAACTCGGTGCCGCCGCCCAGGAAATCGCCCGCAACGCCGCCGATGCCTCGCACCATGCGTCCGACGCCAA